>DMKD01000255.1 GCA_003454605.1 Spirochaeta sp.
CAAGAACAAGCCCATCTTCAGTATCTGTCAAAAAAGGTCCTGCCGGATCAAGAACCCCGTTACGGTTCAGATCTTCACTGTCCTTATTTGAATTTGAACCTCCATCATAGCTTTTACCTATGAATGTCTGTGTTCCGTCGGTCGGTACAATCATGAAACCTGCTTCCTCGGTACTCAATTCCGAATCAAGCAAATCGTCACCGTCGATGTCCTCCTGGTATGTGCTTAATAATTCAATATATAGCTTCGGGAGTTCACCATTAATTTCAAGCGTTTTATATCTAATTGAAAGTTGATCGCTGAAATCAAGATCTATATTTTTTAACGGGATGACGGCATTTATATATGGTGAATCTGAACCGTCTGCAAAAGAATACTCCAGCACCAGTGAACGTGAGTTTCCTCCCTCAAATGCATCAGAAGTATTATACGGGCCTGACTGCATGCTGTATGCATAATGCTGTTCAGCAGGTGCATCCCAGTAGATCGAATGCAGGATTGTCCCCTTTACAACTGTATCTTCATAATATGAGGTATACAGTAACTCTCCCCGGGTGTTCAGGTTCACTGCAGGCATCAGTGATTCGAGCAGAGAAGATGTTCCGGCTATCTGCCAGTTATCTTCCGACACAGATACGGAATAATTATACTCACCTTTAAATGAGGAGATTGTTCTCGCATCGGTTATTCCCGGGACAGGATATCTGAGTCCTGCCGCTGCGTTGAATTCTATATAACTGTTTTCTTTACTTCCGATTAGATAATCTGTACTCAATCCCAGATCTAAAAAGGAATCAGCCTGATCTTCAATAGTCAGCTGATATCTATCTGCAACAGGTAATTCAAATTTAGTATGAAAACCGAACTGCACTCCTTTATCTATCCCGATTGATAATGCTCCCGATAACTTCTCATCGGTTCCTGTTTCTCCTCCCTCATTCCATGACACAACTACAAGACTCGAAGCTGATAAAACACCGGCAGTAAACGATATAGTTCCTGTGTCATAATCTACAGAATAAAGGTTTCCGGCCACAGGTCTGCCGCCTATCACCACCTCAATACTGTTCTCGATAATTCCATAGCTTAAAAAATAGTTGCTGACCGGTGAAAATACAGTGATATTCAGGCTATGGATACCGTTCCCGGATATTCCGGAATATACAGGATTTTGAATTGAATATGGATTATCACCGGTTGTACTATTGATGAAAGGCGCATTGCCGGGAAATGGTCTCGGATGGAAACCTGTTTCATCTTCTGCAATAAAGAAGAAAACTCCGTCAGCTGAATAAAAGAAATTATTATACAAAATTGACTGATAACTGCTGTTTTCTTCTCCGCTTAGATTATTTATCAGCTCTGCTTTTTTAATTTCAGCCGAAGTGCCGCTGCTCCCCGGTAGATAGTAAGCGTTCTTAAGCTCCCAGAAAGAATCAAGCTGTTCTTCATGCAGGATAAGATATTCCTCTTCATCTATAAATCTGAAATATTCAGGATAAGTTGATTTATTGAAATTCTTCCTCTCCCCGTCTGAGTTGATAATTGCGTTTATTCCCAGGCTTGCATCTCCCGCTGCATTTCCATTTATTAAGTACCGGACCACCAGCCCAGTATTAGACGGCAGCTGTGATTTAAGTAAAATCCAGCCTTTGTCCGAATCAAAACTGTAATCTTTTTCAGGATACAAACGGCTGTATGATGTAATTAGATTCTCATCACCTTCACTTTTTTTCTGAAACAGTTTTAATTCTGCTGCATCAATTCCACTGTCCGGAAGAAAGTAATATTTTCTTTTTACATAACTTTTATCTGATTGCGATGATTCAATGATTTCGCTGGAACCGCTGAATGCTTTTTGCATTCTTGCCGTATTATCATATCGAACAAGAGCATCGATTGAAAAGAGTCTGTTATTTCCTGCAAAAAACATTGAAAGACCATTATTGCTTCCGGGATAATGGGGAAATATATTATTCTGCGGAAAAAGCGGCTCAATATTACCTAAAGATATTTTTTTTACAAAGTTATACTCAGGCCCTGTATAAAGAAGCTGGTATTCATTACCTGAGCCTAAAAAATCATTGCGCTCTGAATCGTAATCCAGCAGAGCTGAAAAACGCTCATCAGCCAGTGCAGTGATATATAAAGAATCTATAATCCTATTTGACTGGAGACCGAGTAGAATATCTTCGGAGCCTCGACCGGGATAAATAGTTCCAAAAAGCGGTATCTGCATCCCTGCACCAAAGAAGTAATCTATTTCGCCCTGATACTCTATTGATTCCAATTGACTGAATATCGGGAGAACAGAAAATAATATGTATGTGAATATAAGAATACGCCGCTTTCTCATTGACAATTCTCTAATTTAAAAAGCGGCAGAACAAAAAACTGTCCTGCCGCCTGTTTTCTTTTAAACATATTTATCTAAAATTGGGCATTTATGCCAAAACTATGTATATAACCATAGTCTTCAACCGGTTTGAAGCCGTAATCAGCGCCGTATTGCGATGTGCCGATTTTTGATTTAAGCCCAAAACCGACAGAGAAAGACTGTCCGGCTTTTCCAAACAAATAACCGGCTCTTACATATATAAGATCATTGAAGATATATTCGCTTCCAAAACCGAATGTTATCGGCTCATAAAAAGAATACTCCAGCATCGCTGCTAGTATCACCCTGTGCTGATCAACATTTAGTAATGCATATCCCAGGGATGTATAAATACTCAATGGAAGGGGCGAGCTCTCCTCTGCAAAGGTAATTGGAATACCTGCATTTCTTACAGAAACTGTAAAACTTGTATTTTTATAAGGTGTATCCGTCTGCAGATATATAAGCCTTACAATCTTCTGCTCTTCCTTCACCTGCTTGACGGCTGATTCTTTCTCTAAAGCTATTTCCTCTGTTTTAGAGGCAGTCTCAACCTTTACATTTTTTACATTAAGATTATAGTCATCCTGAAGATTTACAAGCTCTTCTTCTGCCGCAGGCAATTCAGAATTTTCTTCCTTTTTAAGTTTTGTGACTTTCTGAGACAACAGACGTCTTGAAAATATATAATCATCTTCGAGGCTTTCGAGCTGTTTCTGACTGTCTTTCTCAAGGTCAAAAAGTATCAGCGCGTTATTTTCATTTACTGCATCTATCCTTGCTTGAAATATCCTCTCTTCAAGTTCATACATAGCGTCTAGAAGAGTTGTATAGATATCCTTGACCTCTATATCGTAGTCGCTTTCAGCCTTCTCTGTTTTATTCTGAGTTCTTGCATCAAGAAGAGCCAGTTCTTTTTCGAGTCCGCCGCGCTTTAGATCTTTCTTAAGATCAGCTCTGAGTTTTTCCAGGACCTCAATTTCAATACTGATATCTTCATTAATGTCGTTCACAGCTTTTTCTGTGCTGCTCTGCTTGTCTTCGATTTCAGTCTCCATCAGAGCAATTTCTGCTTCGATCTCTTCAATCCGTGTTTTCAGTCGCTTGATCCAGATATTGCTCTCCATAATATCAAGTTCTTTTTCAAGGACAGCCAGTTCTGTATTCAGGGATTTCATAGGTTCCTGATTTTCAGATTTAATACCCGTTAGAGTCTCTGCTGCCGAAGTCTCAATCAACACTGCATCTTCATGAGCTTTTTCAGCATTTTTCAGAACAGTCTCTTCAGCACTTCCGACGCCGTTTTCTCCAAGCGCTTTAAAAGCTTTTTCCGCATCACTTTTTGCTGTTGAAGCCTCATTGGCTGCCTGCTTTGCCGCATCAAGTTTTTCTTCTGCCTTAGTCTCATTATTTAACAGCTCATTAATATCAGCATTTATGCCGTCAATTTTATCGACAAGCTGTATTCGGTCTTCACCAAGTTCTTCATTAATAAGGCCGTCATATCTTTCAATATCTTCGCTGACTTTAGTTATTTCTTTATTTCGTCTTGCAGTATATTCGCTTTCAGCAGATTTTAGATCTGCCTGCTGCTCAGATTGAAACTCTTTAAGCCTTTCAATCAGCTCATCAATATTGCTATCAATAATTGTATCAGTTAGGCCCTGTGACGGATCATCTATAATAGAAAAAAGTCTGCTGCGTTCATCATTGATATAATCAAGAGATTTGAGCCGTTCAGCATGAGCCTGATTCAATATATTCAATTCATCCTCATACCAGGAATCTGCTTCAGCGAGAGCTGAAGAATAATTTTCTATCTCAGTTTCCAGTTCTTTTGATACTCCATCAACAAGCCTCTGCTGTTCTGATATTTCAGGAGACTGTTTCTCCTGCATTGAGATAAGCTTAGCCTCTGCTTTTGCAAGTTTTTCTTCTGCAGCTGTTAATGATGCCTGGGCTTCTTTTAGTCTGAGTTCTTTCTGCTTATCCAAATCAGCAATCTCAGC
>DMKD01000306.1:0-544 GCA_003454605.1 Spirochaeta sp.
ATCGCGCTGTTCAGCTCAGCCGTGTCGGCGGGTTGCAGGGCGGTGCCGCTTTCTATGCCGAATTTGTTTTTTATGTGGAAGAAGCCGGTGAATATGAGTTCTGGTACGGAGGCACCCCACCGGGTCCGGCTGATGAACTGAGCCCGTCCTACTCAAGCCCCTTTCGATACAGCCTCGATGGTGCTGAAATGGTGAATGTATACAGGGAGGATATGATAGTTTTTCAGGGCTATACTCCGTCTTATTACTGGAACCAGTGCAGTCCTGTGAGCCTGACTGAAGGAACGCACCGTTTGCGAATAGAGGTGGCTGAAAAAAGAGCATTTGACGGCAGATATTATTTCTATCTCGACAATCTGTTTTTTCTGAACAGAGAAAGGATTAGCGAGATAGAAGCTGTAAAACCCGCAGTATTCCCGTCTGTACGCGAAGCTACCGAGATGGACTACCCATTCCTGTCGATTAATGAATACCAGAATTATATAAACAGTCACCCCGATGAGATTGCAGCATATATTGAACTTTCGCTTGTTTATTCCCTATT
>DMKD01000306.1:651-9199 GCA_003454605.1 Spirochaeta sp.
ATTCTGAAGATCCGGTTCTCTGGGCGGAAGCAGGCAAGGTTGCGGCCTGGACTGCCGAATATGATAAGTCCATTGACTTCTTCACGCGCGGACTTGAGCTGTTTCCTGATAATCTGAATATGAGGGTCAATCTTGCCCTGACTTATCTTTGGATGGCCAGAGATGACGAAGCGCAGGAAGCCTTTAATGCCGCATTTGGTTCCGCGGAAGATGATCCTGAAAAACTGACTGAACTGGCCTGGATTGAAGAGGTTAACGGCTACCCGCAATATGCTCAGGAAGTGTATGAAAAATCGATCGGTTTGTTTCCCGAATATCTCGAGTTTTACCTGTTGCTGCAGAGCTCGTATCTTTCATCCGGGGACAGTGATGCCGCCGATGAGGTCGGAAGGCGGATCGAGTCAACCTTTATCTCTTCTGCTCAGCTTCAGAACAAACTTGAGATCTATAAGAAGAAACTCAGCCTGCGTGACGAGGTTCTTGACTCCTATCTGGACAGACTGAAAGAAGATCCGGGGAATCTTGAACTGAGGCAGGAATTGTCCCAGACGTACTTTTGGAATGGATTAAGTGGTGAGGCGATAGAACAGATAAAGTATGTAATAATAACACATTCCTACAGGGCCGCCGGAACCTGGATGCGTCGCAATTCTGAACTTCTTGTGCTTCTTGATTCGACTGCATCAGCCGCTCCGTTTTACAGTGCATATCAGGCAGCCGCTGCTGATGCAGCGAAGATGATTAACACGGCATCCGCTGATCTTGTAAAGGCAAAGAAGGCTGCAGAATCCGAAGAGGACAAAACAGCGCTTAGGAATGCTGAGCAGACCCTTGCTGATTCAATAGCCGCTGCTTCACAGCTTGCGGGTCTCGGTGATGAAATGACTGAAGCCCTCAACGGCTGGGATGAGTTGGTGAAAACCGTGCTTGAAACGGAGAAGAGCGAGAATGAGGCATTCAATCAAGCCGTTAGTGCAAGCGGATGGCAATGGGACAAATCATGGCAGATAAATGAGCTTGAGGAGATCATGCAAGAGGAGAGAGAGCTGGCGTCATATATGCTGAGCCGCATATTCTTCTCTGATCGAAATTACCGCAGTGCGGCTTCCGTTCTGACTCCTGAGCCTCAGGCCGGCGAAGTTGTTGTTGAAACAACCGAAACAGCTGAGAATGCTGAAGCTCAGACTGCAGAAGGTGCTACGGCTGCTGGAACAGAAACAGAACTCGATTACTCCTCCCTCACTATCGACAGGCTGTATGCCCTGTATCAGGCAATGCTGCTCGGCGGTGATGAAACCGGCCGAAGGGCTCTATATGATAAGGAGCGGCAGAGGCTTGAAGCAGAATACCCGCACCTCGCCGTTGTTGAAGAACGTTTGTCGCTTTTGGATAATCTTCAGTTCGATAATGCCGCGGGCGTCTATTTTGAAGGGATAGAGGTTGAAGCCGCTGATGTAATAAAAACGCTTACTGATCATGGAAAGGAAGTATCTGATGAGCAGAAAAGGCTAGCACTGATATTGAGCCAACTGACCGCAGTTGCGGAAAAAGAACTTGAGCGGGCAAATTATTATCTTGAGGCCGATACCTATCTTATCCGCTACGAACTGGGAAACTATTATCTTGAAGATGGGTTGAATAATAAAGCTTCGGAACAGTTCCGCCGGGTTGTAAACGTTGATCCCTGGAATATATCCGCAGCCTATAAACTAGGCATAGTAGAACAGAGGTACGGAAACTGGTCCGAGGCGATGAAGTACTATAAAAAGGTATATTATCAGGACCCGAATTATGAAAATACGGTCTATTACTTTAATCAGCTGGCCCGTACCCATGCCGACACGACATCAGCGAAATTTCAGCTTATAGTATCTCCTGCCGAGATCGCTCTAACCGGAGAGCTTGACTGGAAAACGGAATTTAACAGCTTTATAGGAATGGGAATTGACTATAATCTTGATCAGCAGCGGCTGTACCGGGATCTTGACGGGGAGCAGAAGGGCTCATTTCAGGTGCACATGCTTGAGGCCTCGGTTCCGTTTACACTCAGCACGATAGGTCTGAGCCTGACTCCGGAGATAGGTTTTTATGCAGAGAGTATATTCTATAAAACCGATTTATTTTTCTTCAATGGAGACCCGGCCGGAGATCTTCCCGCTGACGTAGTAACTATTCCGGAATTTCTCGAGACGATATCGGTATATCCGATATTCGGAGCTTCTCTGAACTGGATATGGAATTCCCTGACGGTTAATGCTTCCTGGCGGAATGTTATCGAACCCGACACATTCTATGAAGAGCGGGATATAATAAGAAAAAATGATATAGAGCTGAATATAAATACCTGGTTCGATTTTGAAAATGATCTCCTGGGACCGCTTACCACCCGTACTTACAGCAGGCTGCAGTTTATGGATGATGAGGCAGGCAATGTTAAATGGCAGGTTCTGCAGGATGCGATGCTTGGATTTAATATTCTCAGCAATCCGATCACCCGGCTTTCACCTTCAGTTACTGTGAATTATGAAGACGCTACCGAGGCTGTCGGTCAGGGTTACTATTCTCCGCAGAAAGTTCTTGAATTGAAGGGCGGTCTGCGTTCTTCATTCATTTTTCCTTCAGCCGACTGGAGCAGGGCATTTGAAGCTGTAATTCGGGGTGCCGGCGGCGGGTACTGGTCCAGGCTAGGCGAACCAGAGCAGGTGTTAAGTGTCAAAGCTGAGGCGGGAATTGAGGCCAACTGGATTAAAAACAGTAACCATTACTATTTAAATCTGGGCTGGCTTCAGACCTTCAATGAAGATGATACTGAAGAATATTGGGAGATAAGCCTTTCGCTTGGTACTTCGCTTAAATTGCCCGGACTATTGACGAAGTAGTCCTGCGACTATTTACAAAAAAGACTGGAAGTAAGAAAATCCGGTTGCGGATCGGGTTTTCTTACTTCAGGCCGAAAAGGCTGCTGCACTCCTGGAACATCGGGATCTCAACCAGCTGCTGGTAAAACTCATCTAAATAAAATGCTTTATCTTCGGAACCCAGGTTTATCCGCATTAGAACCGCATTAAGCATCTGATCGTTTGTTTCGGCAAGCGGACTGTCGGAATACTGGCCGGCAATAAGGTCAGCGGCTGAGACTATCAGGATTATCGTTTTATACTGTGAAGTGATGTTCAGGCTGTTGTGCTCGCGTGCTGTGTCGACATAGACGGGAGGGAAGTCCCAGCTGTCAAGAATAGCCTGGCCAATCTCACGATGTGTGGCTCCGAATCCCTGTATCTCCTGCTCTTCGGATTTGATGGCCATATAAAGCTGGGAATCAGCCTGGTACATAGCCGCTCTTCCTATATCATGAAGCAGTCCGGCAAGGAAAACCTCGTCTGATATGCGCTTAAACCCGGCTCTCAAGGCAATGTTCTGAGCCAGAAAAGCGGTCGTGATCGAATGTTTCCAGAAATACTGATAGAATTCCTGATCCTTTCCCTTTTTAAACATATTCGAAGCCGAAACCAGGAAGACAAGACTCTTTATTGTCTTGAATCCCAGCATTGTTATTGCTATCTGCAATGATGTAATTTCTTTTTGTCTGGCATATAGTGCCGAGTTTGCAACTTTCAGAATCTTGGTGGTTAATCCCGGATCTACCTTGATCAGGTTTTCGAGATCCTTGAATGATATATTGATATTATCCTCGGGAATACTGATGATTTTCGTGGCTATATCCGGCATTACCGGAAGCGCCTTCATGTATTTTTCGTAGGCCTTCATAGTTATATGATCGGCATATTAGATTCATTGTTTATGGGTAATTTTGAAGGGCTGTAGAATAGAATACCGGATCCGCTCGTACTGCAGACCCGGTTTGTTCAGTTACTTACAGTTACTTACAGTAAATGGGTTTATTTACAGATAAACGGGTTTATTTACAATAAACCTGAATGCTCGAATCGTCAGTGTCTATATCCACGGTAAATTCCTCAAGAGCTGTCATGATCTCTTTGATATTGTCAGGACTGATATCATCTAGATTGAAGTTGATGCCCTTGTCAGTCATTGAGGTATTGATTTTATCCTGTGCATCCTTCGGGATTAGTCCTGCAATGTTGAGACCGGCTTTAAGAAGTGCGAATGGAACTTTCACTGAAACTCTTTCTGAGGATTTCCCATCTTTCGGTTCAACCTGAACATAGAGATTTTTATTATCCATCGAGTCAAGAAAGGAACTGCCGGTTCCTGCGGGTATTGCCTGATCATCAATTGCGTTCAACAGCTTTTCTGCTTCTTCCGGGCTTATCTTTCCTTCTGAAAGCATATTTAATATTCTCATTTTTTCGTCAGCCATATTTTCCTCCGTTATCTGGTTGATCTTGTTATTTTAGAAACGTTTTTACATCTGAATTGTCCGAATGGACCTCAATTTCAGTTCCCCTGGCCGCTGATAGAAGTTTCGGCATGAAGAATATGATTTTCATATATCCTCTTGCTTGTTTAGTTTTTTTCGGTGCAAGCAACATGAAGCCGTAGGCTATTGCGGTAATTATTGCTATCGGGATGAAGAGTATGTAGATCAGCAGCATCGGTAAAGAGAAACCGAATGAAGCATCCCTGCTTCTCACTCTTATTCTGAATAACATCGGTAGCATTATTCCATCTCCTTCTTTTCCTGCCATGGACGGCAGGTGGTTTAGGCGGAAGAATTACAGGTGCAGCCTGTAATTCTTCATAATGACATCAAACATCCATGTTTGATGTCATTACAGCTCCTTCAGGGCCTCAGATACGTCTATCTCTCCCTGTTCGAGTTTGTCGAGGATGTTTGATGCCGGCATTTTGATGTTTACTTCGACATCGACTATATCGATCTGCCCCGCAATTGCATTCAGTCTGTTCTTTACAGTAGGGTAGCTGATTCCGAATATCGTTTCCATCTGTTTTATCGAGCCGTGGGTTTTAAGAAAGGCTGCGGCAAAAATCTGATCATCCATGTTGAGCTCGGCAAGCGGCGGTAACTGAAACTGTCCTTCGATGTCTATTTGATCTTCGGGAATGTGCACTTTCCTAATGAAGAACTTTCTGCCGCCTGTCATGGCAATCAGTTTTTTCCAGCTGTGGTACATAAACAACCTCCGATATTTAAAATGTAACACCGGAAATTAAATAAATCAAGCTGTAACTTGCTAAAATCAAAGAAAAACAATAAAAAAATTAAAGAAATTAATAAAAGAGGGCATAAAACTTAAATAAATAAATATATTTGTTATATTCTAAGGCCTAAGCGGTAAATTTATCTATTGACCGCGGTATTATAAAGTATTACCCTATCTGTGAGGTTAAAAATGAAAGAACAGGTAATAACGTTTAAGGTAGGACGGGATCTTCAGGAGGTCCTGAACCGCATTCCGAATAAATCAGAGTTCATTCGGAATTCAATTCTGGAATCCCTCGGCAACAAGTGCCCGCTATGCGGCGGAACTGGAATATTAAACGAATCGCAGAAACATCATTGGAACCACTTCCTTGAACACCACAGCATTGAGAAATGTAACGATTGCGATCAGATACATATTAAATGTGATTTTGAAACGGAGTAGATTTATGAAAAGAATATTGGGTTTATTGATTATTCTGCTGTTTTCAGCTGGTGGATCAGTTTTTGGGGGCGGTCAGTCGGATGATACTGTTGAAGACAGCAGTAAGTTAAAGGTCTTTGTGAGTGTTCTGCCTCAGACCTATTTTGTGGAAAAGATAGGCGGTGAGCGGGTTGAGGTTGATGTCGTTGTGCCTCCGGGGAAAAATCCTGCGACCTATGAGCCGACTCCGAACCAGGTGGCTGCTTTAAGTATGGCTGATGTCCTCTTCACAGTCGGTGTTCCGTTTGAGAATGCCTTTCTCCCAAAGATTTCGGCATCGCTGAAATCTCTGATTATTGCTGATACGTCGGAAGGTATACTCAAGCGCAGTATTACCGAGCACCATCATGATGAAGAAGGGCATGATGAAGACGCAGCGGATGATCCGCACATCTGGCTTTCACCTCTGCTTGCAAAAGTGCAGGCAGATACTATTCATCGTATGATGGTAGAACTGGATCCGCAGGGTCGTGAGCTCTACGATCGTGGTCTTGCCGGGCTGAAGGCTGAACTCGATGATCTTCATGCTGAGTTGCTGTCAATGCTTGAGCCCTATAAAGGGCGCACCCTGTTTATTTTTCATCCGACCCTTGGTTATTTTGCTGATGAGTATGGTCTTGAACAGACCGCAATTGAGGCCGGAGGAAAACAGCCCTCTGCTGCAGCGCTGGTCGAAATCATTGAGCATGCAAGGGAAGATGATGTCAGGATAATCTTTGTCCAACCGGAGTTTCCTAAAGACAGTGCAGAACTTATAGCGGAGGCAATTGGCGGAAGCGTGGTCGGTCTTAATCCTCTTAATCCCGACTATGTAAACAATCTTAGAGATATAGGTGAGAGTATAAGGAAGTCATACGAATGAGATCGAAGCTGAAAGAAGATGGAAGCCTGATTAGGGTTGAGAATCTCAGTTTTGCCTATGAGACGGAAGATATTATAAGGGATGCTGATTTTTTCATAAACCGAAGGGATGTAATCACAGTTGTAGGACCTAACGGCGGCGGGAAGACGACGCTGCTGAGGATTCTTATGGGACAGCTGAAACCGAGGAAGGGCAGGGTTCTTATCTCGGGAGCGCAGTCCCGGATTTTCGGTTATGTTCCTCAGTATTCGACAATGGATCCAAGCTACCCGATCACAGCCTTTGAGGTCGTGCTGTCGGGCCGGGTGAAAAATTTCGGGTTTTACAGCAGGGCGGACAAGCAGGCTGCAGCTGATGCACTTGAAGCGGTCGGCCAGGAAGATTCGGGCCATAAATCTTTTTTTGAACTTTCCGGCGGCCAACGGCAGAGAGTTCTGATAGCACGTGCGCTCGCGCCCGATCCTGAAGTGCTGATCCTGGACGAACCGACTGCTAATATCGACGCGGAGGCTGAGAAACAGCTGAATGTTCTTCTGAAAAAATTAAGTTTGGAGCATACGATAATTCTCGTGACTCATGACCTCGGTTTTGTTAACGAGATGACAACCCGCGTGCTCTGTGTTAATAGACATGTAAAGGAACATCCTGTAGACAGCCTCGACGATGGCCTCATAGCTTCCGCCTACGGCAGGCAGGTAAAGGTTGTCAGGCATGATCATGATCTGCACCATCACGAGGGAGGTGCGGAATGAGCGGTTTTCTTGCAATTCTTTCAAACCCTGACATCCCCTTCATCAGGATGGCGCTTCTTGCAGGAGTTGTCGGCAGCATTCCGTTTGGTTTTATCGGTTCCTTCGTAGTTGTTAAAAAGATGAGTTCGATTGCCGGAGCCATCAGCCATTCGGTGCTCGGCGGTATAGGGCTTGCCCTCTACCTTGAAACGGTGGTCGGATTCTCCCTTCTTAAACCCATGGGCGGGGCTATGCTGTTTGCCGTTTTGTCGGCGATAATTATCAGTGTCGTGATCATTCACGGCCGTGAACGGCTTGATACTGTGATTGGTGCTGTTTGGGCTGTTGGAATGTCGCTGGGGCTTCTGTTTATGGCAAAGACTCCGGGGTATGGTGATCCGATGAGTTATCTCTTCGGAAATATTCTACTGATTGGCCGAAGCCAGCTGATAATGATTGCTGTGTTTTCAGCAATCATTCTGATCGCTGGTATTCTTTTCTATAACCAGCTTCTCGCGGTGTCCTTCGACGCTGATTTTGCCGAGACGAGGGGGATAAATACTGCATGGTACCAGATAATTATCATGCTGCTGATAAGTATTACAGTTGTACTGATGGTTTCATTTGTCGGGACGGTAATGGTTATCGCATTTCTGACCCTGCCCCCGGCAATGGCTTCTCTATTTTCAAAAAGGCTGTCGGTCATGATCGGATTATCGATTATATTTTCAATTCTGTTATCTGTTGCCGGATTATATTTCAGTTTTATTTTTGACCTTCCTACAGGATCGGTGACTATCGTTTTCGCCGGAGCGCTCTACATAATTCTAAGGGTAGTTAATACAGTTGTTAAACGAATCAGGATGGTTTAAAATTGTTTAATTACAGAATTGAAGGAGAGGAAAATGCAGAAAGAAATTACTATAAAAGAATTTACAGCTGAACTGATTCAGAGAATTGATGCCGAAAAAGGAATCGACTGCTGTAAAGACGAGATTAAACGCTTTGCGGATATGGCGGCGGCTAAAATGCCTGATGAAAAAATTCTTGTAACCTGGAAAGAATAGAATTTTAATTATACCATATCTTAAGGGCTTTGCCGCCGGGGCAGGTCTGATTATCGCGATAGGCGCACAGAACGCCTTCGTTCTCAGTCAGGGTATCCGCCGCAGGTACACTTTCATTATTCCATTAATCTGCAGCCTCAGTGACGCGGTGCTCATAACAGCAGGAATCCTCGGTGTCGGAGGATTTTTCTCATCACGTCCCGAGCTCATGAAATGGGCCGGCTGGGGCGGAGCTGCTTTTCTTTCATTCTACGGGAT
>DMKD01000182.1 GCA_003454605.1 Spirochaeta sp.
ATGAATGAAGACGGATCCTTCAATCTCAGTACAGGAGCCACCGATATCGGAACCGGCAGCGATACTATCCTTGCCCAGATTGCTGCTGAAGCGCTTCAGACTGACTATGAAAAGATGATAGTTTTGTCCTCCGATACCGACAACACCCCCTTTGACACCGGAGCCTATGCGTCATCTACAACCTACATTACAGGAAATGCAGTAAAAAAATGTGCTGTTCAGGTTCTTGAAATCATTATTGAAGCAGCTGCCGAGATGCTTGAAACAGATAAAACCGAGCTGACTGCCGCTGAGGGCATGGTTACGGCCCCAGACGGAAAGAATGTAGGTTACGGAGAGATTTGCGCTTACAGACTCTACACTAAGGGTCAGCTCCAAATACAGTCATCAGCATCCTACGTTGCGCATGAATCTCCGCCGCCATTTTCAGCTCAGTTTGCCGATATTGAGGTAGATATTGAGACCGGGGAGATAATTCTTCACCGTATTGCTGCTGCAATTGACTGCGGCCATCCGCTTAATCCGATTCTTGCTGAAGGACAGGTTGAGGGTTCTGTCCTGAATGGAATATCATACGCGCTCACCGAGGAATATCTATTCAATTCGAGCGGCAGAATGACTAATCCCGACTTCGGCCGCTATAAAATCTGTTCAGCCATAGATATCCCCGAAATTATAACGATTCTCGCCGATACATATGAAGAAACCGGACCATACGGCGCTAAATCGGTCGGTGAAATTGCATTAAACGGACCCGCACCCGCTATTGCAAATGCGGTTTTCGATGCTGTCGGCATCAGACTGAGACATACACCATTTACCCCCGAAAAGGTCTGGAAACTGCTGCATGAATAAGGTCTTTCTGCTTAGCAATGCAGTCATTGCATCACCTGGTTTATTCATCGAAGACGGTGAGATTCTCATCGAAAACGGAAAGATAGTGTCAGTAGGGGAAAAGGGAAGTTCCGCTGTTCCCGAAGGAACGAAGGAATGGGATCTCGGCGGCAGAATTACCATGCCGGGGCTGGTTAATCCACACACCCACCTCTATTCTGAACTGTCGACCGGGCTCTCACCCAAGGGTCCCGTCGATGATTTTGAGGCAGTACTTAAAAATTTCTGGTGGCCTCTTGACGCCGTTCATGATGAAGAATCAGTCTACTTCAGTGCGGTGTCTGGAATAATAGACGCGGTCAAACACGGAGTAACCTGTGTATTTGATCATCACGCCTCAATGAACTATGTCGGCGGAAGTCTTGATACGATAGTAAAAGCCTTCTCGCTTGCCGGTCTTAAATCAGTATGCTGTTTTGAGGCATCTGAGCGACCCGGCGCTTATCCTGTTTCAAGGCATTTTGAAGAAAGCCTGGGTTTCATCGATAAGCATCGCGATAGCAGCCTTGTTAAAGGCATGCTGGGATTGCACGCAAACTTCACCCTGACAAAAAACAGCTTGAAACTTGTTTCAGAGATGACGAAGGGCGCAGCAGTCGACTACCCCGTTCATGTACACTGCGGGGAGGCTGAAGCCGATTTTGAGTTCTGCAAAAATGATGGATTCTCGGGTCCGGTAGACAGACTGAACAGCTTTGGGCTGCTCGGTCCCAACTCAATTCTTGCGCACTGCATCCATCTTTCTGACAAAGACAGAACTGTCCTGAACGAGATACAACCCTTTATTGTCAGCAACCCCGAATCCAATGCCAACAACCGTGTCGGCCGCCCCGACCGCAGCCGTTTTCCCGCCTACCTCATAGGGACCGACGGAATGAGCTTTGACATGATCGCCTCCCTCCGCTCTCAGTATCTTCTCGGACGAGGTCTTTCAGAGGATTTCAGTGAACTTTATTCAGCCTTCATTGAGGAGCCGGCTAATCTGCTGAACAGTTTTTTCCCGACCACCGGCAAACTTGAAGCGGGCAGGGATGCTGACGTCGCTGTCCTTGATTACATTCCCCAAACCCCAATAAGCCGGGAGAACCTTATAGGCCATCTCATTTTCGGAGCTAAGGGCGGTAAGGTTTTTATGACGATTGCTTCGGGCAGAATTCTCTACAATGACGGCAGGCTTACATTCACCTATGAAACAGCTCTTAGAGAACAGATAAAGGAAGCGGCCCTGAAGCTGCACAGGAGATATCATGGCTGATCTTAAATCCAATGTATTCGGTATCGATTTCCCTAATCCGGTTATGCCCGCAGCAGGACCCAATGTAAAAAGCTCAAGACTGATGATCGAAGCTGCCGCGACAGGAAGCGGCGCAGTTGTTTCGAAGACATTCTCAGTCGTTCCGGCCTCTGATCCCAGACCTACGATGAAAAAGACAGTCGCAGGAGGACTGCTGAACTGTGAAACATGGCTCGAAGACAGCTATGAGAACTTCATTACCGAACTTCAGAACGTTAAAGCAGAGAGTGAGATTCCGTTGATCGTATCAATCGGATACAGTGCCGAAGATGTCGCCTTTCTAGGCAGGCTGCTTGAAAAGGAAATTCAGCCCGATGCAATTGAATTTTCAACCCATTATACCGGCAGCGATATACAACCACTCCTCGCTGTCGCGGAATCACTGAAAAGCAGTGTAAACGTGCCGGTACTGATGAAGCTCTCTCCCGGTTTCCCGCAGCTGGAAGAGCTTGCGCAAGAAGCCGAACCCTTCGTGGACGGCTTTGTGGCAGTAAACTCCTTCGGTCCGGCCCTTGATTTCAACCCGGTTAAAGCCGCTCCCTCACTCGGTTCAGACTGGGGTCAGGGGTGGCTCTCGGGACCTCCCCTTCTGCCGATAGCGCTGGGCATCGTCTGCAGGCTTGCAGGAATTGTATCAAAACCTATTATCGGTGTAGGCGGAATAACATGCGGTACCGATGCAGTAAAATTCCTTATGGCCGGAGCCTCCCTCGTACAGCTCTGCACCACAGCTATTCATGAAGGGCCGTCAGCCTACGGACGTATTGCTGCAGAAATTTCAGACTGGCTTGATGATAACGGCTACAGCAGCATAGACGATATTAAAAATTTATATTTGAATAACATTGAGAATCGGAGACAATAATGACTGACACAATAAAAAAAATAAAACAGCTTTCTGAAAATTACAGGGCGCTAACAGCTGAGACCCTGTCTGATATTGTTAAGGTTCCAAGTTTCAGCGGTGAAGAAAAGGATGTTGTTCACAAACTTAAAGAGCTCTGTGAAGATGCAGGATTCGATGATGTCTACATTGACGGACTCGGCAGCCTTGTTGCCAGAATTGGAAACGGTCCTAAAAAAATTGCATTCGATGCCCACATCGACACAGTCACAGTCGGTGATCCGGAACAATGGGAAACCGAACCCTTTTCGGGAACAATAACTGATGAGCTCGTTATGGGCAGGGGATCCACCGATCAGAAAGGCGGTGCTGCAGCCATGATTACAGCAGGACGAATGCTGAAAGAGCTCAGCTATGATGGAAAGTTCACTATCTACTTCACCTTCACAATCATGGAGGAAGACTGTGACGGGATGTGCTGGAAATATCTCATTGAAGAAGAGAAACTCATACCCGATTTTTTTGTAAGTACAGAGCCTTCTTCCTGCAATCTTTACCGAGGACACAGGGGGAGGATGGAGATGGAGGTCAGCTTTAAGGGAATTTCCTGCCACGGTTCGGCCCCCGAGCGCGGTGACAGCGCCGCATATAAGGCAGCACGTGGAGCTCTTGCGATGGAAAAACTCAATGAGGATCTTCAGCCTGATGAGGATAATTTCCTCGGAAAGGGAACTATAGTTGTTTCGCAGATGTCTGCCGAAGGCCCTTCGCAATGCGCAGTGCCCGATACCGCAAGACTGTATCTGGATCGGAGGCTGACCTGGGGCGAGACCCAAGAACTGGCAGTGCAGCAGATTAAGAACGCGATTCCTGAAAGCGAAAACGTCGTTGTCCCCTACTATGACAAGGTCAGCTGGAAGGGAACAAAATACGGCCAGGAACTCTATTTCCCGACTTGGAAAATTGACAGTGATCATCCCCTGGTAAGTTCAGGCGAAAAAGCATTTCGGGGTCTCTACAATGAAGATGTCAAAGTTGATAAATGGACCTTCTCCACCAATGCGGTCGCCGTCTGCGGGCGGTTCCAAATACCGACGATAGGTTTCGGTCCAGGAGATGAAAATCAGGCCCACGCACCCAATGAAGTCAATCGGATTAACGATCTGGTAACCTGCAGTGCCTTCTACGCCGCACTGGTTTACAGTCTGGAAGAAACTTTATGAAATTTTACTACAAATGCACCGAATGCGGGCTGACCTTTGATATCAAACCTAATGTTCGTGTCTGCCCGGCCTGCAAATCTGCCCAGAAAGCAAACCGACCGCTCAGGGGCGTACTTGAAACAGTCTGCGAGGGAAAACCTGAGATTGCCCCCGAAGTAGATTCCTTAAAATTCATCCACTGCCTTCTGCCGGTTGAACGACATTTCTTTCCGCCTGTACCTGTCGGGATGACTCCGCTCTGGTCTCCGGAGAATCTTAGAAAACAACTCAGGCTCCCGAATCTCTATATAAAAGACGACACCCTTAATCCAACCGGTTCACTGAAAGACAGGGCGTCCTATCTTGTAGCAGCCTTCGCGCTGAAGTACAAAATCGACGACATAGTAGTTGCGTCAACCGGAAATGCAGCATCATCAATGGCCGGTATCGGCGCCGCGGCCGGACTCAATGTGAAGATCTTTATCCCTGCCGCAGCACCCAGAGCCAAAATGGTGCAGTCGCTTCAATACGGAGCAGATGTTACCCTTGTTGAAGGAACGTATGATCTTGCCTTCGACAAATCTATCGAATACACCGATAAGTACGGCGGTTTAAACCGCAATACGGCATATAATCCTCTTACGCTTGAAGGGAAAAAAACAGTCGCTCTCGAGATCTTTACCCAGTCCGGCTCCGCACCCGATCACGTTTTCGTTCCGGTCGGAGACGGCGTTATTCTTGGAGGTCTTTACCGGGGATTTATTGATTTGTTTGAGAAGGGCTATACCGACAGAATTCCTGTTATCCATTCCGTACAGGCTGAAGGTTCATCGGCAATAAACCGCGCACTTGAAACTGGTGATTTCAGTGACCCAATAGCCTCCGCCACCATAGCCGATTCGATCTCGGTTGATGTCCCGCGCAACGGCTATTATGCGCTGAATATGCTTAAAAAACATTCAGGCAGGGGCGTAACAGTCACTGATGATGAAATCCTTAAAGCTCAGAATATGCTCGCATCATCCGCCGGTCTGTTTGCAGAACCGTCATCAGCATCCGTTCTTGCAGGTCTTCTTAAAGTCAGGGATAAAATTAACGAGAAGGATTCTGTTGTTCTAGTTGTAACCGGAAACGGACTTAAGGATATTGACGCGGCAATGAAAATATTTGAAAAGTAAGGAGTCAGAACTTGCATAAAATCAGTACTGCAGTAAACCGTGATGATTCATATGGTAAATCCACGGGAAAAACAGAATATATTTCGGATATTAAACTGGACGGAATGCTGTATATGGCGATTAAACATGCTGATTTTCAGCATGGACTAATCAATACAATTACAAAGCCCGGGCTTCCTGACGGATATTTCTGCATCACTGCTGATGCATTTACCGGAATGAACAGAGCATCAATAGTGGCCCAGGACTGGCCCTTTTTTGCCGAGGAGGAGGTTCTTTACTACGGCCAACCGATATTAGCCTATGCAGGACCCGAACTTGAGGTATGTGAAGATCTCTGCAATGCCGTTATGATTGATTATTCCGAATTACCTTCTGTATCGGTAATTGAGGAAGCCGTTGAGTTTTTTAACGACTACACCATTGTTAAAGGAAATCCTGACGAAGCATTTGACGATGCCGACAGGGTTTTTGAAAACTCATACAGGACCGGAATACAGGAACAGGCCTATATGGAACCGCAGGGAATGATAGCCGATTTCACCGACGATGTACTTACAGTACGCGGTTCCATGCAGTGCCCGTATTACATAAAAAACGCATTAACAGATGCATTCAATCTAGGAGATGATGCGGTTCGTGTCATTCAGAGTGTCACCGGTGGAGCCTTCGGGGGGAAGGAGGACTACCCCTCTATCCTTGCCGGTCATGCATCCGCCG
>DMKD01000115.1:0-7810 GCA_003454605.1 Spirochaeta sp.
ATAAGAGAGGAAAGCTGAATGCAGCAGGAGTTGTTCGCGCCGAGCAGGAAACAGGCGATGAAAATATTGCCGGGCAGCCCTTTCTATATATCCTTGAAACAAAGGTTGAAGACATCGACAGACAGGAAGTCGCAAACCGGGCTACTGTCAGGGTGCATCCTGGGGATTTCTACATCGGAGCAAAGCTGGAAACCGGGGTAAGCGGTTATTGGTCGAGATTTGTCGGTGAAGGTGAAAAACAAACCGCACAGCTTATACTTATCGATCCTGATGGTGTGCCTGTTGACTATAATACTGAAATCAAAGTTGAACTAATAAAGCGATCATGGGTAACCTCACAACAGCAGGGTGTATACGGACGTGTGAATACTAAATATACAAGGGTCGATAGCACTGTCGACACCCAGCTTGTTTATTATACTGGGGGAACAAAGGAGCTTGATTTTACACCTGATGAGGCCGGGAGTTATATTCTTCGTGTCAGCACCAATGATAAAGAGGGGCGGGCTATCATCACGGATCTCAGCTTCTATGCAACCGGAGCTTCGTGGATTCGATGGGCTAATACCGGAGACTCTGATATTAATTTAGTTGTTGATAAAACTCTCTATCAGGTTGGCGAAACTGCTCGTATCCTTGTACAGTCACCCCTGCCCGACGGTGATTATCTTATGACTGTTGAGCGTGAAGGGATTTTCAACGAACGAATTGTTAGTTTTGCAGGATCTACAGGTGTAATCGAATTGCCGATTACCGAATCTCATGTTCCAGTGATTTATTTGGCATTAAGCTCACATCAGGAGCGAACTTCATCAGCTGAATCATATTTTGATCCGGACCTTGGAAAACCGAAGGGATATTTTGGTTTGGCAACAATTAATGTTTCGACACAAACGCGTGAACTGGAAATTGAGATAGAACAGAATGAACAGATTTATAGACCCGGCCAGCAGGCAGAGGTGGAATTAAAGGTAACAAAGAACGGAGTTCCTGTCGGCAATACCGAGATGATTTTTCTGGCTGTTGACAGGGGTGTGCTCGATTTAATTAACTATCATATCCCTAACCCCCTGACCTATTTTTATGATCCTGATAATTTTAAATATGCGGTTGCCGGAGATGATTCCCGCAGGCTGTTGCTTGATCCGGTCACTTATGACGTGTCTGAGCTTCAAGGCGGTGATGGTGAAAAGTTGAAACGGCGTGAGGATTTTGTTCCATTAGCTGTATTCGAACCATTTTTAAAGACTAATGAAAACGGCATTGCCCGGGTAAGCTTTGAACTGCCTGATACCCTTACTACATATAGGGCAACAGCAATAGCTTTGAATAATAATAATATCGGATACTCTGAGTCGGAGTTTATAGTACAAAATCCTATAAATGTACGTACAGCGCTTCCACGACGCCTCCGTTACAGGGACACTACAGTTGGGGGTGTGATCTTGCAGAATCTCGATTCTAAAGATCACAAGGTTTCGGTTTCTCTCAATGCAGAAGGCATTTCAATTGGCGACTCAAAAACCAAGAAGGTTAATGTTCCGGCGGAATCAAGTTATGAACTGACCTATGTTCTCATGGCTGAAGAGATTGGGGAAGCAGAGATGGTTTTTACTATCAGCTCAAAGGTTCTCAATGAGGAGCTGGTTCAGAAAATAAAAGTGGAACAGCCTCTGGTGAAAGAATCGTTTTCGACCATAGGCGGCACTGACAGTTTTATTGAGGAAGCTGTAATCCTTCCGTCGGCGGTTCAGCAGGGCTATGGTGGTATCTCAGTCCAGCTTGATTCAACACGGATACCGCTTGTCAAAAAACCGATCAACCGTCTGATTGGATATCATATTGGTGCATCAACATTTCTGCTGCCGTATGGATATCATGCACTGCCTGAATTAGTATTTCCTGATACAATTAATCAACTAGTGCCCGAATATACAGATATTACTGAATCTTCCGGAAGCGGTTATTTTAAAAGAGCGGCAAATTATCAGTGGTCTGACGGCGGTATTCGGATATCACCGAATAGTATTTCAAGCTCTCCAAGGGCGTCACTGCAAACTGTGCAAATGATGCAGGTTGCTGAATCAAACTCACTTGCAAGCATTATTCCTGAAACACTCGATAGAAAAGAGCTTTATATCTATCTGCAAAAACTAGCAGAGAATGAAAACTATGCACTATATTTCCGCAGCTGGGCAATAAACCTTCTTATAAATGCCGGACATGAAGAAAAGGAACTCATTGAAGCTCTTAAATCTGAAGAAGATAAGCTTGGTTTATCAGGATATGCATATCTGACTCTTGCAATGCTCGAATCCGGCGATGAAGCCGGTGCTGATTTGTTGTGGCAGAGGATGAAGAATTTTCTTGTTATATCTGCGCGTAGTATCGATTTGGAAGAATCCTATGAAGCCGCCGGCTATTTCGATTCTGAGGTTGAACAGCTTGCATTAATACTGAGGGTTGCTATTAAAAAGAATGAACCTGATGATTTTATTCGCAGATTAACTGAAAGTCTAGGGCGGCGTATTCAGGCCGAGCGATGGCTTTCATACTCGGATTGCGAAGCTGCGGTTATAGCTTTTGGTGACGTATATGCGAAAGAGGCTGGCATCCATACCAATTTCAATTCAAGTATCAGTATCGCCGGTGAAAAACTTTTAACCAGTGATTTCATAGGCATTTCAGAAGGTCCTGTAACAGAAGCATATAAATTTAGTCAACCACCGCTCAATAAATTTGAGCAGGATAAGCCCTATACTTTGCGATTTGAAAAGGAAGGAGACGGAAAGCTCTTTTATACGAGTACTATTGAATATGCCTTGCCGTCGGAGATTGTTATGCCGCGTGATGAAGGCTTATCTGTTTTTACCAAAATCGAGACCCTTGATGGGGAGGAAGTTACGCCGGAAAATTTAAAACTTGGTGAAACTTATCGTTGTCGGACCTTTATTACATCTAATAGAGATAAAACATTTCTAACCTTGTCTGTCCCGGTCCCTTCCGGAGCTGAAATTATTGATTCCTCTTTTGCTACAAGCTCAAGCTATGCAGATGAAGGTGGTGTTAATACTGAAGAATGGACTCGTGAAACAGTGCATGGCGATCGACAAACTTTCCTTGCCGAAGGAATCCTGAACTTCAGCCATAGTGGGTGGTGGGCGCATTTCTATCGTCCGGAGATGCTTGTATATGATAATGAGATGATCTATCAGTGGGAATATTTCTATAAAGGAGAGCGAAGAGTTTCGTTTTTATTTAAGACTACTACACCAGGTGTATATCCCACGCCCCCTGCTCAGGCTAAGCTTTTGACGGAACCAGAAGTATTCGGTCGTTCCGGAGGAAACTTATTTGTCATCCAGTAGAAAATCCGGGAGAAGGCGATTCATAATTATTCCTATCGTAATTATCGGGATAATTATTGCAGCAAGAATCTTGTTGCAATTGATGCCTTTCCCTGAATGGAACAATTTTCTTGCTAAACCCTTTAGTACTGTTCTTACAGATCGAAATGGAATCGAACTTCGGGTTGTTCCGCTTGATGAAGGCCTAAAACGCATATATTCCCCACTTGATGAATATCCGGAATATTTGGTAAATATTTTTCTGACTGCGGAGGATGAGCGGTTTTATCATCATTTCGGTGTCGATATTCGTGCAGTGTTAAGAGCTGCAATCCAGAACAGAAAAGCAGGATATATTGTCTCGGGAGCATCAACAGTTTCTATGCAGCTGGCAGGGTTGGCTATGCAAAGTGATCCGACATTTAACGGGAAAGTAAGAGAAACACTTGGTGCATTATGTCTTGAAACTCGTTATTCAAAGAATGAACTGCTGGAATTATGGTTATCATCATTGCCTTTCGGTAATAATATTGAAGGTTTAGCCGCGGCGTCTCGCGATTTTTTCGGAATACAGCTGCGTGATCTGACAGTAGAACAATCATTGCTGCTTGCCGTTATACCTCGACGACCCGCTACCTATGATCCGCGGAATAATCCGAATGTAGCAGCTGAGGCTGCATACAATTTAAGCATCGAAGCGGGTATAGATACTACATTAGATGAGTTGAAGAAAGTTGCTGTAAGTTCTTTGGATGCCCAGCCGCTATGGCCTTTTAATGCTCCGCATTTTGTAACATGGGTGAGCGCCATGCTTCCTGTGGGTATTAATAACGAAAAGAGTACAATTAAGACAAGCATTGATCTCGATACCAATAGAATTCTCCAGGCTGCAATTAATTCAAGAATCGAGCAGGCTGAAAGATACCGAATAAGCAATGGAGCAGGAATAATAATAGATATTCATACCGGGGATATCCTGGCATATCTAGGCTCATCCGACTTTTTTGATGAATCCAATTCCGGTCAGATAGACGGAGTTCAAATACGAAGACAACCCGGGTCGACACTCAAACCTTTTCTCTATTCGATGGCCCTTGAATCAGGATATTCTGCCTCATCTATTTTACCGGATATTCCAATGAGCTTTGGTAATGAAGAAATCTATATTCCTCAGAATTTTAATCAACGGTATAATGGACCTGTCAGGTTAAGAACAGCATTATCGTCCTCGCTTAATATTCCCGCTGTTTATCTTGCAGAGAAAATGGGAGTAGAAAATTTTACCGATCTGCTACTGAAGTTGGGATTTAAATCGCTTGAAAATCAACGCGGGAATTTAGGTGTTGGTATGGCAGTTGGTAATGCAGAAGTTACTCTGTTCGAACTCGCTCAGGCATATGCTGTTTTTGCCCGGGGAGGTTTTTCCGTCAAGATAAAATGGATTTTGGGAGATAATAGGGAAGATGAGAAAGCTGATAAAGGGAATGTAAATATTTTTGAGGAGACTACTGTTCAGCTGATTCAGAGCATCCTTTCTGATAATGTTAACCGCATTCTCGGGTTTGGCAGACAGGGCTTAGGCACTCAGGGATTTGATGCAATGATGAAAACCGGAACTTCCAATCAGTTTAATAATATATGGGCAGTCGGGGTGACCCCTGAATTTGTCTGTGCAATCTGGATGGGAAATTTTTCCGGCGAGACCGTAATCGGTACACCAGGCAGCGGGATTCCGGCTGATGCTGTAGTTGAAGTAATGAAACAGCTTCAGAAAGGAGAACGCTTTGCAATTGCAGATAACCTGCATGAAGTTGAAATCTGCTCAATATCAGGGGGAGCGGCAACGAGCCTATGTTCAAGTACAATGATGGAGCTGTATCGCCCTGGTGAAGAGCCGTTACCGTGTACCTATCACGTTAGAGATGGTGATACTGTTCAGATTACATATCCCATTGAGTACCGCAATTGGGCAGATCTCTACGGGATTGATTTTTTACCTCAGAGATCTGAAAATAAATTGAACATAATCGGTCCTCAGGATGGTGCTGTTTTTTTCTATGACGGCAGTATGCCTGAATCAGCACAAGGAGTTCCGATAGATATAGAAGGAAGAGGCTCTGCTGTAATTTATGTTAACGAAAAGGCAGTTTATCGGGGAGAATTGCCTATACGATGGTTTTTACCAATGCAGCGCGGGTATTATAATATTCAAGCAGAATCTAATTCAGAATACAGCTCTATTTCGATAGAGATGAAATAAAGAAGGTATCATGTATCAGAATCTCGTTTCCAGTATTCTTTAGTAGATGCGAATATATATTTAGCAGTTATCCTTGATGAACCGGAAAAAATCAAGATTATTGATTTAACCCAGGAAGATGATCCAATCTCACCGGTAGTTTTGCCTTTTGAAATTGGAAATGCTTTATCTGCGATGTATAAGAGAAATAGGTTAGATAAGAGTCAAATAATTGATTGTTATTCAATTTTTCAGAAAATTCCAGTTCGATTGATAGATGTTAATATTCAAACATCTTTAGTAATAGCAGCAGATTATGGAATATATGTTTACGATGCTTATTATTTAGAGATAGCAAAACGATACAAATACAGTTTGTTAAGTTTGGATAATAGAATGAAAGAAGTGGCTAGTGATTTGGGTATCCACTCATTGGAGGTCTGAATGAGAGTTTTTAATTATTCAGAAGCAAGGCAGAATTGAGGATGTCCAGCAACCCGGTTGGTTGCTCCCATCCTCTGTATTTTCTCGGTTTTGAGGCCCTATTAGACAAAATATAGGGATTCATAGCCTAAAAACCTATAAAAATACCATGTTTTGGTAACTATCCGACAACTTCCTGAGTTGTCGGATAGCCTCAATTTTGCTTCGATATTGAATTTGGCATTAGAAGAAGATGTTATAATAGCAAATATAAGATAGTACCACTTACAAAAAATGAAAGTAAATCACCGTTTGATGTTCCTGGAATTACAAGTAATGTAACAACTAAGGAAATCCTTGATGTGATGAGAGAAACACGAGAGTTATCCTGAAGAGGAAAGCAGTAATTAAGTCCCTGTAATTACTGCTCTGAGCCACAAAACTTCAGCCAACAAGCAAATATGTGGCTGACCATTCGCTCTTCGCCTAAATTGAAGCTTGCAAAGGTAGTCGAACAGATTCAGTCGGTTTTGCTCATTGGCAAAATACTCTTTTTGTTGCGTTTCAACTTCATATATACCAGAGGCAGACGCCCCGGACCTGCGGCTGATGCAAAATTATTTGAATGTATAAGAATGTTGGCAGAGGGGAAAATGCAGGGTACGTTGAACCTTTCTTTGTTCTAAAGTATCCTGCATAAACATGGAAAAACGCACAGCAGGTGTACTATACGCAACGATATCATATGTTTTTTGGGGTTTATCCCCGATTTACTGGAAGCTGTTTTCAGCACTAGACTCATCACAGATACTCGCCCACCGAATGTTCTGGGCATTATTTGTCTCACTTATAATGCTCGCTTCTACCGGCGGACTGAAACAGTTTAAGACCGGACTTCTCAACCGCAGCCGGCTGGGGTGGAATATTCTGCGGGCAGTTCTTATTGCCGGAAACTGGTATACCTATGTCTGGGCGGTGGGGCACGGACGTATTCTAGAGGCGAGTCTCGGATATTATCTGAATCCTCTTGTGAGCATCCTGCTTGGTCTTGTGTTTCTTAAAGAAAAACTAAGCCGTCTTCAGTGGACTGCCGTGGGTTTTGCTGCTGCAGGAGTATGTCTAAAAACTATTCTTGTAGGCAATTTCCCTTTCATATCGATTCTTCTTGCGCTGCAGTTCGGTTTTTACGGTCTGCTGAAAAAGAAGAGCACCGAGGGAAGTCTTGCAGGTCTTGCTATTGAGTGCCTGATTCTTCTGCCGATATCAGCAGCCTATCTTATATTCGCTGAGACGAGCGGCAGCGGCGGCTTTATTTCAGCCGGTGCAGGAATGAAACTGCTTTTCATGACAACCGGTATTGTCACTGTCGTTCCGTTGTTTCTGTTTTCAAAGGGGACAACCCGTATCCCATTAACCTGGATAGGTATTCTCCAGTTTATCGCACCTACTATGATGCTGCTTTTCGGGGTTTTCATATACGGAGAATCCATGTCGGTTTATGATTTAATCGGTTTTGCCGCAGTTTGGACAGGCATAATAATCTTTCTTTTTTCATCACGGAAAGGCTGACAGGAAATACCGTGAAATCATTTTATGCGTTTAAATTTCCTGTATCTATGATAAAATACCTTGAGTATAAAAATTATTAAAACTTTATAGGGGTGCATATGCCGGCAAACCTGGACGGAAAAGTCGTTCTCGAAATGAGAAATATTGTGAAGCAATTTCCGAAAGTTCTTGCTAACAATAATATCAACATCAAACTTTTTGAAGGGGAGATTCTCTCTCTACTCGGCGAGAA
>DMKD01000115.1:7820-16732 GCA_003454605.1 Spirochaeta sp.
GAGATATTTATCTCAATGGTGAGAAAGTGAGTTTTACTTCCCCAAAAGACGCTATAGCACTCGGCCTTGGAATGGTGCACCAGCATTTTATGTTGATTGAAACCCTGTCGGTTACCGAGAACATCATTCTAGGCAGTGAACCCGGTCGTGCCGGTGTAATTGATTATAAAAAAGCCCGTGATGAGGTTAAACACCTGTCGGAGAAATACAGACTTAATGTAGATCCCGACGCGTTAATAGAATCAATGCCTGTTGGTCTTCAGCAGCGCGTAGAGATTCTCAAGGCGCTCTACCGCAAGGCTAATGTCCTCATTCTTGATGAACCTACTGCTGTTCTGACTCCCCAGGAGGTTGATGAACTCTTTGAGGTTATCAAGGCTTTGGTTGCAACCGGTGTTTCAGTGATAATAATCACCCACAAGCTGGAAGAGGTTAAGGAGATCTCGGATCGATCCTACATCCTCCGCCGTGGGGAAATCTCCGGTGAATGTAACACAGCAGATGTCTCAAAAGAAGAATTGGCAAACCTGATGGTAGGCCGTGATGTCGTTCTTACCGTCTCAAAGGATGGAGTGCAGTCAACCGCAGCTCCGGTTATTCAGATAAGCGGGCTTAACGTAAGAGACAATAAAAAACTATCTGCGGTGAAAGATCTGAATCTCGACATCAAACCCGGTGAAATAGTCGGAATTGCGGGTGTTGACGGTAACGGTCAGACTGAGCTTGCCGAGGCAATAAGAAGCCTGAGGAGCGTTGAATCGGGTACGATAGAGTTTAAAGGCGAGGATATTACTCATCTGAAAACAAAGGATCTTATAGATCGTAAAATGGCATATGTTCCGGCTGATCGTCACCGTTTTGGACTCGTGCTTCCTATGACGGTGGCCGAAAACTCGATCCTGGGCTATCATAACCGTCAGCCGGCGCTGAAATCAAAGCGCGGTTTGAAACTAAATCTGGATAAAATTGCAGCCGGAGCTGAAAGCCTTGTTGAGCAGTATGATATTAGAACCCCCGGTGTTCAGGTGCCGGCCGGAAATCTATCAGGCGGAAACCAGCAGAAGGTCATCCTGGCACGTGAGTTCTCGCGCGAACCTGAGTTTCTTCTTGTTACGCAGCCGACAAGGGGGCTTGATGTAGGAGCCATTGAATACATTCACTCACAGATTCTCGCAATGCGGGATAAGGGGGTTGCTATCTTGCTTATATCGCTTGAGCTTGAGGAGATCTTCTCGCTCTCCGACCGCATCGAGGTGATGTTTGAAGGCAGGCTGGTGAAGGAATTCAAACCCGAAGAAACCGATGAAAAAGAGGTCGGCCTCTATATGACCGGAGGAAATACTGATGCAGAATAACAGCTTGTCAAAGATTTTTATTATACTGATGATTCTTTCAGGTATTGCCGGGATATTTCTCTGGTCGGCATCATATTTCATCGGTATTATCTTTATTGTCCTGGCTCTCTTCCTCTACTACTTCTATAAACGAAGCGCCGAGGGCAGTGAATCAGCCGGGGTCTGGGCGAAGGGGTTTGTGAAAACCCTGTATATTCCTGTATTCGGAATAATTGCAGCAATAATTCTCGGCGGACTGATAATGCTGTTAACCGGAAATGACCCGGTAATAGCCTACAAGGCTCTGTTTTACGGCGGTTTCGTTAAAAACTGGCATATCTCAATACTCAATGCAGTCCCGCTTATCTTCACCGGGCTGTCGGTCGCTTTCGCTTTCCAGGCCGGATTATTCAATATCGGTGCCGAAGGACAGTTTTACATCGGTTCGATGGTCGCCACCTGGCTGGGGCTGCGGCTGGGCATGCCGCCCTTGTTTTCGATAATTCTGATATTCGTAATTGCCGGTCTTGCCGCAGCGGCCTATAATATTATACCCGCTGTGTTAAAGGTCAGAACCGGAGCTCATGAAGTTATAACTACCATGATGCTCGCCCACATCGCAAGACATCTTTCACCGATATTCATCCGCGGCAACGGGGGAGATCCGGCAACATCGACTCATGCCTATGTCACGAACGATATTCTTGAAAATAACTTTCTGCCGATGTTCAAAGATTTTCTGCCTAATGCCAATTACAGACTGCATGTCGGCATCCTGATCGCAATTGCAGTTGCCTTACTGGTTTATTACATCCTCTATTACACCCGCATTGGCTTTGAGGTCAGGGCCGTAGGACAGAATCCGAACGCCGCAAGAGCCCAGGGTATATCGATAGGCCGGAATATCATGATAGCCCTGCTGTTTGCGGGTTTTCTATCAGGGCTTGCCGGTGTTAATCAGGTTGTTGGTCTCGATCATAAGATGTATCAGAACCTCAGTGCAGGTTACGGCTGGAATGGGATTTCAGTCGCAATTCTCGCGTCTAATAATCCTATAGGTGTCATCTTTACGGCAATTCTCTGGGGTGCACTCGACGCCGGCGGGCAGTACATGACGCGAACCACCCAGATTCCCAATTCAATCGTTGAAATAATCAAGGGAATAATCCTCTTTCTAATAGTTGCAAGATACATCTATACCTACATCGGCGGAAGATTCAGAAAACGGCGCAAAGACAGGAAAGCAAAGGAGGCGGTGTAACATGGAAGTATTAGCTCAAATCTTTAATACCGAACTGCTGGTTGCGACAATCAGGCTCTCTACACCTATTACCCTTGCCGCGATCGGCGCAACAATCTGTGAACGCTCCGGAATTGTAAATATCGCAATGGAAGGCATGATGATTGTAGGAGCCTTTACAGGGCTTATCGGCGCGATGTTCACCGGCAATCCCTGGCTCGGGCTGCTGTTCGCCGTGCTTGCAGGGGGCTTGTTTTCACTGCTTCACGCCTTCGCCACGGTCAGCCTTCATCTTGAACACGTTGTATCCGGGGCGGTGCTCAACATCCTTGCTTTTGGCATTGTACGCTACATGATGGTCATGATCTTCGGACATCCCGGAACCACTGATCCCATTACCTATTCCTTAAAGAACTTTCAGTGGGCAATACCCGGCCTGTCAAAGATTCCGGTATTAGGACCTATATTCTTTAATCAAACGCCGATCATCTACTTCAGTTTTCTGCTAATCATATTTTTCACGTTTTTTCTGAAAAAAACCAAGCTCGGCCTCCACCTTAAGGCGGCCGGAGAGCACCCGCTGGCGCTCGAAACCATAGGTGTTTCGGTGTACAAGATGCGCTACACCGGTGTTTTCATCTCGGGAATGATGGCGGGCCTTGCAGGCGCCTACCTCTCAATCGAGAACGCCGTATCCTTTACCGAAGGCATGAGCAGCGGCCGCGGGTTTATTGCCATGGCTGCGATGATATCAGGCGGCTGGACGCCCATCGGAGCCTTTATAGCGTCGCTGTTTTTCGGTTTTGCCGATGCCCTTCAGGTAAGGCTGCAGGTTGCGCTTGAGCTGGGTATCCCTGAGGAACTATTCATTATTCTGCCCTATGTTTTGACAGTAGCTGCAGTTGCGGGACTCGTCAGGCGTTCTAGAGCTCCGAAGGCGGACGGCGTGGACTTTATGATTGAACGGCCTGAATAGGATGTTGTGTAAAATCGACAAAGCAGTGAAAACTTCATTGACTGTTGAACCTAATAGAGATACCATTACAAGGTTAGCATTAAAAATATTCCTGGAGGAAAAAATGAAAAAAACAAGAATTATTGGCCTGCTGCTGATTGTCCTAATTGCGACATTCGCGCTTTCGTGCAGCAAAGAGGAAGAAGCGGCTGAAGCACCCGTGGTAGTTGAGAAAGAAGCTGCACCCGCCCTTCCCGGTGAAGGAATGATTGCAGCTATGGCAACCGATGTCGGCGGCCTGGGCGATAAGTCATTTAATGACGGAGCCTACGGCGGACTCAAGCTGGCTGAAGAAAAACTTGGCTCTGAAGCAAGAGTTGTTCAGTCCAAGCAGCAGACAGACTATGTTCCAAACCTGTCAGGTCTTGCTGAAGACGGTGCAGATGTTGTATTTGCAGTTGGATTCCTCATGGACCAGGCTGTAAATGAAGCTGCAGCAAACAACCCTGATACCCTCTTTGCAGGTATAGATATCTGGGCAGGCGACGCTTCTCCCGATAACTTCATGGGAATTGTCTTCAACGAGCATGAAGCAGGTTACCTTGCAGGCATCGTTGCAGGTCTCATGACAAAAGAATACGCATCAGCATCAGACAAACTCAATGACGAAAACAAGATTGGTGTAGTACTCGGCATGTTCATTCCTCCTGTAGAAAAATATGAAGTTGGATTTATTGCAGGAGCCCGAAGTGTTAATCCTGATATCGAGGTTCTAAGCGCAACAGCAGGAGACTTCGTTGACCAGGCTAAGGGTAAAGAACTTGCTCTTGCTATGATCGAACAGGGTGCTGACATCATCTTCCACGCCGCAGGTCTTACCGGTCTCGGTGCTATCAATGCGTGTAAGGAAGAAGGTGTTCTGGCTATTGGCGTAGATGTTGACCAGAATGCAACAGCTCCTGATACTATCATCACTTCTGCAGAGAAGAAGATTGTTCAGGCAACCTACCTCGCAGTAGAATCAGTTGTTAACGGTACCTTCAAGGGCGGAACAAGAGTATTTGATATCAATGATGATGCAGTTGGTATCTCTCCTTTCCACAGCTTCGATTCAGTTGTACCGCAGGCAGTTAAAGATGCTGTTAATGCCGCAGTTGCAGACATGAAGGCTGGCAAGATCAGCGTTCCCACAACAAGAGCAGAAATCGGTCTCTAGTAGATTCGATTTTTCATACCGATTTTTACCGGTAAAGGACCGCCTCTGCAACAGGGGCGGTTTTTTTGATTAATTGGCCACTGAGAGATATCAGGAATCACAAAGCAGCGAGTAAGATGAAGGAGAAAGGAGGAGTTAAAAACTCCCATTCGTCTTATTCTCTGTCTTTTTTGCTATATATGATTCAGTGGCTGGGCTCTATTAAGAATTACTAGTTTTATTATTAAAAATCTTGTCCTCCTTCCGGCTTATCAGCATACAATCCGTTTTCCATTTGTAAAGGCCAAGGCGAGCCGCTTTGCGGGCCTTGACAAACAGAAAAGCGAATCTGTTTATTTCCTGTAAAATTTCAGGAGGTACTGTATGGTTCTGTATAAAGATTTAAGTTATCAAATAATTGGTTGTGCTCTGGAGGTTCATTCCGGTATCGGTCCCGGTTTGCTTGAGCAGTGTTATCACAATGCACTTTATTTCCAGCTTAAGGAAGCGGGATTTAATGTGGGCTACAATAAATCCTACAATGTTGAATATAAGGGTAATATCGTAGGTGAATACTTTGCCGATCTGGTTGTAGATAATAAAATCATCCTTGAACTTAAATCGGTTAAGCAACTTGGTGATGCGCATATGGCTCAGCTCATTAATTATTTGCATATCTCGGGCTGCAGGGTGGGCTATCTGCTCAATTTTCAGAGCGCTCAGTTAGAGTTTCAGCGTATGGTGGTATAGGTTTCAGCCCGCGGCCGATTCGGCTTGTTAAAAAAGTGATAACACGGTAAAGTGTTTCCCATGAGTATAAAGGCCGTGATATTTGATATGGACGGCACTCTGCTGGATACCGAAAAGCTTCTTTCTGAATGTCTGATTGAAGCGGCATCCGATGAGGGCTGGACGCTTGAGTGGGATACAGTAGTTAACTGTATCGGCACAACCTTTGACGAGACAGAGAGAATCGTCATGAAGGCGATGGGCAGTGATTTCCCATATGGAAAAGTTCGGAATAAGGGAATTGAAAAATTTAAAAAATACGTTAAAAAAAGGGGGCTGCCGTTTAAGAACGGAGCACACCGTCTTCTAGATTGTCTTGATGCCGAAGGTCTGCCGTTCGGTATAGCGACAACGACAGAAAGAAAAGAGGTTTATGAGATACTGAGCTTTGTCGGAATTCTCAACCGTTTTTCGACCATTGTCTGTGGTGATGAGGTAAAAAATAGCAAACCTCATCCTGAAATATACGAGAAAGCAGCGGGAAATCTTGGAATCAGCGCAGATGAAGCCCTCGTTTTTGAAGATTCTTCACACGGTATCAGTTCTGCATCAAATGCCGGCGCGCGTGTTGTCTGGGTTCCGGACCTTCAGAATGTTCCTGACGACGTTCGAAGTAAATGCTACGACGAAATAGGTTCTCTGGATGCTGTCTGTGACAAGCTGGGAGAGCTTGTCGGGTGATTTCAAAGAAACAGGAATATACGGTCAGTAAGAACGAACTCGGTAAGATGCCGCTATTTCCTGAAGGCATGCTCTTCGGCGCCGCAACATCGGCTTACCAGATTGAAGGACACGTGGGTGATGACGGCAGGGGAGCATCCATATGGGATGTTTTTGCTCATAAACGCGGCAGAATTTATAATAATGAGAATGGTGATCAAGCCTGCGAACACTACACAAGATTTAAAAACGATGTCTCGATTATGAGCCGGATAGGTCTCGATGCCTACCGTTTTTCTATATCCTGGCCGCGTATCCTTCCGGAGGGCAGGGGGGCTGTAAACCGTAAGGGCCTGGATTTCTATGATCGACTGGTTGATGAACTTCTGATTGCCGGAATAAGACCCTTTGCAACTCTGTTTCACTGGGATTTCCCTTATCAGCTCTACCGTGAAAACGGCGGTTTTGAGAAGCGCAGTACGGCGCGTTATTTTGCTGATTATGCCGAAATAGTTGCGGACAAACTAGGCGACAGGGTAAAGGACTGGATAACCCTGAACGAGCCCTGGGTTCATTCTACTCTGGGTTATATCCTCGGTACACATGCTCCCGGAAAAAAGACACCGATCTACTGGGGCAGAACGGTACATAATCAGCTTCTCGCTCATGCCATGGCCATGGAACGAATAAAAGCGGCCAGTCCTGCTTCGCGTGTTGGAATTACATTGAATATTTCTCCGCCGCATCCTGCCGGTAATGCTGCGATAAATAAATCTGTAGTTGGTATAGCCGATCAGTTTCAGAACAGGGTCTTTCTTGATCCCCTGTTCAAGGGTGAGTATCCGGAGCAGCTGATGCGGAAACTCAGCCTGTTCTGGCCTGATGTCAGTGATGAGGATATGGCTTTAATCAGCCGTCCTATGAATTTTCTGGGCATCAACCTGTATTCAAGAAGCAGAGTTTTTTATGCGCCGTGGGTACCCTTCCTTGGAGCCTGGTTGAAGCAGAACCGCATGCCGAATAAGGAATATATCAAGAATGGTGTCCGTTATACCTCCATGGGTTGGGAGGTCTATCCTGAGGCTCTCTATGAGACGCTGATTAATATCAGAGATAATTATGGTAATGTCCCGGTTTTTGTAACCGAAAACGGAGCAGCTTACACTGATGAGCCTATCGATTATCGTGTTCATGATGATGCAAGGGTTCAATTTCTCTATGAATATATCAATCAAGCAGCACGTGCAGCCGAAGAAGGCTGTGATTTGCGCGGATATTTCGTATGGTCGCTGATGGATAATTTTGAATGGGCGGAAGGTTATCGTAAACAGTTCGGAATAGTCCATGTAGATTTTGAAACTCAGCGGCGTACTATCAAGGACAGCGGTTACTGGTACAAGGATCTCATTTTATCCAACAAGCGCTAACGGTTAATCAGGCTCAGCAAAATTTCTGCTGAAGCAAGTTCTGGAAAAAGATTTTCAACTGCTCTACTGCTGCGCATAATTTTCGCGTATTCATATGGGCTGTAATCGCTTAGTTCACGTTCAGAGACGAAAAGACTGATCGTATGTTCAATCATCTTGAAAAATGACTCGGATTCTTTTTTACTCGGCACAGTTCCTGACTGCATTATATCAGCATACTTGTTCTGAATTTTCTCGATAAGATCTGATAATTTATACAGCCTGTTCCGGTCAATATCCAGGGCGGCTGCAGCTGATTCAACAAGACAAAGGATGAGATTTCGGTTGCTTCGCTGTCCGGCAGGCATTATCTCCCGCACTAACGCTGCAGCATTCTCAGGGATGCATTTTCGCCCGTTAAGCTTCAGAAACCTGGAATATCCGGCAATATATTCAGGATTGAGAAGTCTCCTCATATAATCATCTTCAATTCCGTGATCCCTCAGAATGAAGTAGTTCAGACCGTCATTCTTTTCGTATACCTTCATAGTATCAAGATACCCGGCATTCATCGCAACAGTAGCTTTGGCAGGATTAAAATCCAGAACATTGCCGAGCGGAATTGATGTTTTGATATAGATGGTTTCTGTACCTGTCACATCGGGTCGTTTGTTAACACCAAAACCGGAAACATCTATAACAATGATTTTTCGATAGCCGCGGCTTTTCATCATTGCATGCGGAATGTTGTCATGAAGAGCACCGTCGATAAAATGTTTTCCGTTGATTTCAGCCCTTCTGAAGGCGGGAAACGATGCGCTTGCAAGCAGATAATCAGGAAGGGTGCCGTAAGGCATATCATCAAGATATATTTCACAAGGCTTCAGAATGCCTGCCTTGACAGTAACTATGCCCAAATCAATCTCGGAACGCCGAATAAGATCTTCTCTAACCTCGGCTTTCAGAAGGTCCTGCAGAGGCCGCGGATTAAGTCCGAGATTTTTAAAATCGAGGTTGAATTCTCCAATCCGGGAGAGAGATTTCAGGCTGAATTTCAATTTTCCATTTTTCAGCATCTTTGCAGGAACATCTACCACCTGATCTATAGTCAAATTCGACCAGACCCTTAATGCCAGTTCAAAATCATCCTGAGCGACGAAAGCAGCATTCAACGCTCCTACCGATGCTCCGCAGACGGCGTTTATCTTTATATTGAGTTCCCGAAGGGCTTTCCATGCACCAATTTCATAGGCGCCCTTGGCTCCTCCGCCTGAGAATACGAGAGCATAGTGGGGTTTTTTATCAAACATCATTCACCTCTTTTTCTAATTTA
>DMKD01000252.1 GCA_003454605.1 Spirochaeta sp.
TATGCATTTTATTCTTGCAAGACTCAAGGCTGATGTAATTTTTCACTGTGCAGCCTATAAACATGTCCCGATGATGGAGATGAATCCGATTGAAGCTGTAAAAAACAATGTCTTCGGCACCCGCAACCTTGTAGATGCCGCAGTCAGCAGCGGAGTATCCAAATTCGTTCTCATCTCAACCGACAAGGCCGTTGAACCCGTCAGCATCTACGGTTCTTCAAAGATGATAGCCGAAGAGATAGTACTGGCCGGCAATTCAGAGAATACCGGGATGATGGCAGTCAGATTTGGAAACGTTCTCGGTTCCCGCGGCAGCATTGTGCCACTATTTCAGAGACAGATAAGCAAGGGCGGGCCTGTGACTATCACCCATCCCGATATTAAGCGCTACTTCATGACCATACCCGAGGCCGCGTCCTTAGTACTAAAGGCCGGAGGTGTAGGCAGAGACGGCGTACTCTATCTGCTTGATATGGGTGAACCGATCATAATCCGTGAACTCGCCGAACAGATGATAAATTTCTACGGTTTCAGACCTGATAAGGACATCCCGATTGTAACAATAGGCTTAAGACCCGGCGAAAAGCTCGAGGAGAAGCTCTGGTCATCAGATGAAGACCCTCAGCCGACTGAGTATCCCGGAATAATCAAACTTGAGAAAGACGAGAGATTTAATGGTCAGCTGCAGACGCTGCTTGATGATCTGAGGAACATCTGTTTCTTCACCAGCAGCAAACCTGATTTATACCGCAACCGGAAAAGGCTGCGGACTACCCTGAAACAATACATCCCCGAACTGGAGATACCTGAAAATGAGCCGGAATACTGAGTTCATCCCCTTTGCAAAGCCTTCGTTTTCAGAAGAAGAAGAGGCTGCGGTACTGAGGGTTCTGCGCAGCGGCTGGATTACAACCGGTTCGGTTACTGCAGATTTCGAAAACAGAATAACCGGCATCAGCGGGGCGGCACATGCACTCGCGGTAAATTCCGCCACTTCGGGTCTTCATCTGGCACTCGAAGCCTCCGGCGTCAGCGAAGGCGATCTTGTTATAACAAGCCCCTACACTTTCACCGCCACGGCGGAGGTAATCAGATACTGCGGCGCCCACCCTCTCTTCGTCGATATCGAAGATGACGGATACAACATCTCCCCCCGGGAAATTGCCCGGGCGATAAAGAAGCACGGCAACGGCAGGATAGCTGCCGTCATGCCCGTACACATCGGCGGCGAAGTCTGCCGGCGGGAAGAAATACTCTCACTCGCCGAATCAGCCGGTGCGGCGGTAATCGAGGACGGCGCACATCTGCAGCCCGCCCCGCTGCTGACCGACAGCAGGAGCATTCTTGTATATTCATTTTATGCCACAAAATGTCTTACTACCGGCGAGGGCGGTATGGTGGTTACCAATAATGATGAGGCGGCCTCAAGAATGAGGACAATGCGCTTCCACGGTATTGACCGCGAGGCATGGGATCGATACAAAGTAAAAGGCAGCGGATCATGGAATTACGACATCGTCGCGCCCGGTTTCAAATATAATCTGCCCGACATCCTGGGCGCCCTCGGGATAGTCCAGCTCGACAAGGCCTGCGGCATGCTGGAGAAACGCCGCAGCATTGCCGAAGCATATGATAATGCATTCGCCTCATGCGGGCAGCTGAAAACCCCTCCGGCATCAGCTGATTCGAGCAGGCATCTGTACATCCTGCAGATTATCCCCGACAGACTTACGATTGGCCGTGATGAACTTGTTTCGCTGATTACCGAATCGGGGATAGGACTTTCAGTTCACTACAGGCCGCTGCATATGATGTCTTATTACAGCAGCAAATATAATTTGAAACCTCAGGATTATCCTGAAGCCCTGAAAAAATTTGAAACATCATTCAGCCTGCCGATCTATCCCGATTTGACTGATGACGAAATATCAAGGATAATTAACACGGTACTCGATACCTGCAGAAAACACAGGAGAGATTAGTGCTTGAAACACATAAAAACAATCGTTTTATATGTGATTACTACAGCCTGGGAATGACGGTAATACGAATTATTCGTGCAGAAGTCCCCGGAGGTACAATTACAAATATCTCACTCCCCGAACTGCCACCTGATGCGGGGGTAATAGGTTATGATGATATACCGGCTGAGAAGAATCTAAGTGTTTTCAATCGGACAATGCCGCTGTTATGCGACGGAAAAATCAGATATGAAGGCGAACCCATTCTCCTGCTCTACGGCCAGAATGAACAGGAAATAGACATCATTGCCTCCTGCATTAAAATAGATTATGAAACTGACTATACTATCTCTGCACTTGAATCTTATACCGACGAACAGATAGACCGTGAATTGAATTTCACAAGGGGCAAACCCGAACGGAATTTCGAGAGATCACATAAAATAGTTGAAGAAGAATACTCCACATCAGAACAGAATCATTATGATCTTGAACCTCAGGGAGCAGCCGCCTTCATAAAAGACGATAAAAGCATTGCTATCACGGCCGCCACGCAATGGCCGTTCAATGTACGCGACAATGTGTCCGCCTGCCTTGATATTCAGCAGAAAAAGGTGACGGTAGATGTTCCGGCGATGGGAAAAACACATAGCGGCAAACTGTGGTATGCAGGACTTCTTGCCTGCTATGCAGCAATCGTCACCTGGAAAACCGGTAAACCTTCAATCTGCCTCATACCGAAAACCGATTCGATCCTATACACCCCGGGCCGTGCTGCTTCAATCATCAGACATAAAACCGGCCTCGATGAAAACGGGAAGATACTTTGCCGAAGCATAGACATATCAATAGATTCCGGAGCCTACCCCATGCTGTCCGAAGAGGTCATCAATAGAATATGTTTCTCGGCAGCTGGCGTTTATTCAACATCGGCATTGAAGATAACCGCCCGCAGTCTGAAAACGAACAATCCTCCCTCGGGGGCATTCAACGGCATGGGTTTTCATCAGAGTTTTTTCGCCGGAGAATCACACGCCAATTCCCTCGCCAAGGCCGCCGGGTTGTGTCCGCTGGAATGGAGAAAGCTGAATACTGCACGGAAACAGATAAATCTGCCTATCGGCTGGGAAGGGAAAAAGCCTATGCAGCTTGATAAGCTGCTTGAAACCGTCGCTGAGATGTCCGATTTCCGACGAAAACACGCGGCCTATGGATTGTCGGCAAAGATGCAGAATTATTTCTCGGGGAAAAAACGCGGCATCGGTATTTCTGTCTGCTGTCAGGGCAACGGTTTCATGGGGAAGGTAGAAGAGAATGAGAAATACACCGTTTCGGCCCGGCTGGACACCGACGGTTCACTGTCGCTTTTCACTTCAGCAGTACCTGAGAACTTTCAGACATCCAGCCTGTGGTGCGAAATCGCGGGGGGGATTCTTGAAATCGACCCGACGGACGTACGGATAGAAACAACGGATACCTCGCTTGTACCGGATTCCGGTCCGAGCCTTTTTTCCAGAAATATCACGATAATCACTCAGCTGATAGAAAAATGCTGCAATGCGATTAAAAAAAGCCGGTTCAGACTACCTCTGCCGATTGAAGTAAAACGTTCGTTCCGGCTGCCGCGGACAAACGGCTGGGATCCGGAAAGCTTCAGCGGGAATCCCTTTCCTATCGTGAGCTGGGGCGCATCAGTTGTTGAAACAGAAACAGATCCTATAACGCTTGATACTTCGGTGCGGGGGGTATGGTTTGCTGCAGACTGCGGCAAGATTATGAACCCGTATCTGGCGAGAGCTGAGGTGGAGAGTGAAATTTTTCGATCGGTCATCAGCAGCACAATGAAACCGCCCGTGCTAAAAAATACCAGGACCGGCATACCGCTCACTCCCATACAGCCTGAGACTCTCTTTCCGATACGGATTGAATTCCTTGACAGCCGTGAGACAAAACCCGGCGGGCTAGGCGAATTGCCCGACAGCCTGATTCCGGCCGCTCTGTCTGAAGCTCTGTCGATGGGGCTCGATATCAAACTGAGAAATCTTCCATCAACATCTGAATCCCTCTTTCAGCAGATTGAGCACAGGACCAGGATCGAGGAGCAAGAACTTGAAGATTGATTTTTCTCTCAACGGCAAAAAGGTATCGATCGACACCCTGCCTGAAAAAAGACTCATCGATGTGATACGTGAAGACTTCGGTTTAATGACGACAAAGAATGCCTGTTATTCAGGCGAGTGCGGCAGCTGTATCGTCCAGCTTGAGGGACAGCCCGTTCCCGCCTGCCAGATTCCCGTATTCACAGTCAGAGCCAAAAGGATCATCACTATTGAAGGCTTTATGGGGACGGAAAAATATCTCGATATAATTAACGCCTTCAACGACATGAAATGCATTCCCTGCCCATTCTGCTTTACCGGCAAGATTATGGCTGTTGATTCATTGATCGATAACCAAAGATCACCGGATACTAGTGAGATAATGTCTCTGCTTTCGGATCATTCCTGCAGCTGTACATCGGTCACAAGCTTCATCAATGGGGTAAAAGTCGCTTATCAGAACCGGGAGTTCAGAGGAGAAATGCTTAAATGATTAAGAATATACGCTCCCCTCTTGTCTACTACCCGAAAACAATAAACGAACTTCTGTCACTCTATAAATCCATGCCTGACAGCCTTCTTTACGCAGGGGGTACTGGAATTCTGTCAACAAGAAACACCAAATACCCCGAGCTGCCGCCGAATATATTATTTTTGAGAAGAATAGATGAACTTTCTGCTATACGGCGCTCTGAAGGCTATCTCGAAATTGGTGCCTGCGCCAGGCTTAATAGAATACTCGGTATCGGCGAACATGTTCTGAAACCAGCCCTCTATGCGGCGATAAAGAATATTGCGACAAAGGAAGTTAGAAATATTGCGACCCTCGGCGGCAATATCTGCAGCCCCTACCGTTCTAAAACCCTCATGCCGCTGCTAGCTCTGCTGGATGCAAGAATTGAATTGAGAAAACAGGGCGGCTCAAGATGGCTTAATGTCAGAAAGTTCATTGACCCTGATGAAGGTTTTCAGGAAGGAGAGGTCCTGACAAGAGTGCGGATTCCCTTCAACAATTACAATCATCAGTCATTCATAGTCACTGGAGATAGAGCAGATTACCGAAGCGCTCTGACCTTTGCATGTTTTGCTTCGGTACAGAAGGAAAACATTGCGTCAATCAAATTTGCAGCGGGTGTCGGCAATAAAGGGATATTCCGGGCAAGGGAATTTGAAGAAGCCCTCGCAGGCCGGAAGCTGCCTCTTTACGGAATCACCGAGGATCCTGTCTTCACCCGTCTGACAACCGCTCTGAAAAATCAGGAGGAAGAAATATCCTCATTTCACCGTCGGCAGATAGAAGGGCTCTTCCTTACTTTCATGCACAGCCTTAATGATATGCTATAACCTGTTGAATAATTTGCTGTTCCTAAGTATTATTTTAAAGTGGCAGATATACCTGAATTCGTTCATCTTCATACACATTCGGACTACTCATTATTAGACGGGGCATCATCGATAAAAAAAATGGTCGCCAAGGCATCATCTCTGGGAATGAAACATATCGGTCTCACCGATCATGGCAATATGTTCGGTGCCCTGCGCTTCTATGAGGAATGCAGAGCCAAGAAGATAAACCCGGTAATCGGCTGTGAATTTTACGTCGCACCGGGATCCAGACGTGTGAAATCCGGTTCAGAATCAGGAAATAAATACTACCATCTCGTTCTGCTGGCAAAATCCGAGCGGGGCTATAAAAACCTTATAGAACTGACATCCATAGGCTATACCGAGGGTTTTTACTACAAGCCCCGAATTGATGACGAGGTGCTTGCGCAGTACAGCGGTGATCTGATCGCCTCAAGTGCCTGTATAGCGGGAGAGATTGCTCAGCACATTCTTAACGGCAATATTGAAGAAGCTGAAAAGCGGGCAGTTTTCTACCGCGATTTATTTGATGAGGGAGACTACTATCTGGAGCTTCAAGATCACGGCATTGAAGAACAGCGCCGTGCGAACAAGGGACTTATAGAGATATCCCGCCGGACAGGTATACCGCTGATTGCTACCAACGACAGCCATTACATAGACCGTGAAGATGCAAACGCGCAGGATATTATGCTCTGCATTGGAACTGGGCGTCATAAAAACGAAACGAATCGGATGAGCTTCACCGGCAGCGAATTCTATTTTAAAAGCCAGAGTGAAATGTATGAGAGGTTCAGTCACATTCCTGAGGCATTGAGCAACACTGTCAAACTCGCCGAAAAATGCAGTATAGACATTAAATATCCCGGGCCTCTTCTCCCGGTCTACGACATCCCGGCTCCTCATGAAGGTCCTGGGGATTATATGCGATTTCTCACATATGCGGGTCTCAAAAAACGTTACCCTGAAATTACTGACGAGATTAAACAGCGGGCAGATTTTGAGCTGGACACGATTATCTCAATGGACTTTCCGTCCTACTTTCTCATTGTCTGGGATTTTATTCACTGGGCACAGGAACACGACATCCCGGTCGGACCCGGCCGTGGTTCGGGTGCCGGCTCAATAGTTGCATATGCGCTTAAGATCACCGATATCGACCCGCTGAAGTACGACCTGATTTTTGAACGTTTTCTTAATCCTGAACGTGTATCGATGCCCGACTTTGATATAGACTTCTGCTTCGAAAGAAGGCAGGAGGTTATCGATTATGTCACCGAAAAATACGGTAAAGAGAAGGTCGGCCAGATAATAACCTTCGGAACTCTGAAAACAAAGGCTGTGCTCAAAGATGTAGCCCGCGTACTTGAAATACCATTTTCAGAGTCGGATACAATATCAAAACTTGTGCCTGAAGAGCGCAAGATGTCGGTAGACAAAGCACTTGAGATGGAACCCGAACTTCAGCAGTTTGCTGACAGAGGCGGAGCCTTTAGCGAGCTGTTCGATACGGCACGCAGACTTGAGGGTTTGAACCGGCACGCATCTACGCATGCGGCGGGCATTGTCATCGGACAGACAAAACTTACTGATTATGTTCCGCTGTACCGTGATAAAAACGGCGCAATCTCAACCCAGTATACAATGGAGCTCCTGGAGCCCTGCGGGCTGGTCAAGATGGATTTTTTGGGTCTGAAAACCCTGACGCTGATTCGCAATACCGAAAAGCTCGTTCAGAAAAAAATTCCGGGATTCTCCATAAACGACGCGCCTGAAGACGATGAAAAGACATTCAGAATGCTCGGTGATGGAAAATCGGCCTGTATATTCCAGTTTGAAAGTTCAGGGATGCAGGGCATTTTAAAAGATGCTCAGCCCAACTCAATAGAAGACCTCATAGCATTGAACGCCCTGTATCGTCCCGGCCCAATGCAGTATATTCCCCAGTTCACAAAAAGTAAGAAGGGTGAAATGCCCATAAGCTACCCTGATCCAAGCCTTGAAGAAGTCTTAAAACCCACATACGGGGTTATTGTTTATCAGGAACAGGTTATGAAGGTTGCCCAGATCATCGGGGGATTCTCTCTCGGTAAAGCAGATATTCTGCGCCGTGCAATGGGAAAAAAGAAAGAAAAAGAAATGAACAAGATGAAAATCGAGTTCATCGAGGGTGCTGTAGCCCAGGGTTTTGATAAAAAGCACGCCGATGATATATTCGAACTTCTTGTCCCCTTTGCCGGTTACGGTTTCAATAAATCACATGCCGCGGCCTATTCGGTACTGGCCTATCATACAGCCTACCTGAAGGCCAATTATCCGGCCGAATTCATGGCGGCAAACCTTACAAACGAGATAAATGATCCTAAAAAACTTGCCGAGTATATTTCCGAGGCACAGGAAATGGGCATTGAAATGCTGGCTCCGAACATGAATCTTTCCGAGAAAAACTTCACCGTAGTTGACGAAAAAATAGTTTACGGACTCATAGGAATCAAGAATGTCGGAGAAGCGGCAGTTGAGGAAATTCTCAAACAACGCGAAAGTGAAGGAGCATTTGAATCTTTCATAGACTTCGCCGAGCGTGTAGATCTCAAAACCGTGAATAGAAAGGTCCTTGAGACTTCAATTCAGACGGGTCTTTTTGATACGATGGGCATGAACAGGGCCAGCCTCATGCATAACCTTGACAAAATCCTCGAGTTTGTCAGCCATACCAAGGCTGATCAGGGAGTTGGTCAGGTTTCACTTTTTGAAGCACCCGAACATACCGAATTCCATTCAGTTGAAACCGAAGAGGTTGAAGAATGGCCGAATAAAGAGCTCCTTAAATTCGAGAAAGATTTTCTTGGGTTTTATGTATCAGGACATCCGATGGATAAATATCGGAAACTCTGGGAGAAAGCGACAAATCTTGATCTTTCAAACGTTGAGCGCAGCACCGAGAATAAGAAATATAAAATTCTCGGTATGATTAAATCGGTGAGACCGCATATGACAAAAAAGGGCGACAAGATGGCCTTTGCGGCAATCGAAGATTATCGGGGCTCAGTAGATGCAGTTATCTTTCCGAAAACCTTCACCGAATACAGTCAAATGCTTGTTGTAGATGAAGTCTTCGGATTTGAAGGCAAGATCAATAAACAAAGAGCAAATCCTTCTTTTATGATAGACAAGATCATCACACCTGAAGAATTCGACAGCAATACAGTAAAAGAAGTACACATCAGACTTAACGGCGGTTCTGAAGAAGAAGACCGGCTTGAGGATCTTAAAGAAACCCTGCTCCACCATTCAGGTATAAGTCCGGTTTATTTTCATCTGAAAAACAGAAGTAATGAGATAGTTATAAAGGCATCAAATCACATCCTTGTCGACCCGAACAACATCCTGTTTGAGTCGGTTAAAAACAAACCTGAGGTTGCTGATGTCTGGAAAGAGTGACCACATAAAACCTCCATGTTTTATGTGGTTCTGAAGTTTGAAAATCAAAGATTCTCAAACTTCACCCTAATATCCCGCCTTCCATGGCGGGGATTTTTATAACCCGCCTTCCATGGCGGAGATATACAGGAGATAGATATGCAGATAGTTGCCAGAGTCTTAAGCGCGGTTCTTTCCGTGTACATGGTACTCTTAATGATAAGAGTAATGCTCACCTGGTTCAGGGCCGCCCAGAGCCATCAGATTTTCCGATACCTCGCGTTGGTAACCGATCCCTATCTTAACTGGTTCAGACGTTTTTCCGTTCTCAAATTCGGTATGATAGATTTTTCACCGATCATTGCATTTGTAATTCTCGGTTTCGTAATAAATATATGCAACAGTATCGCCACCTACGGTAAGATTACTGTCGGAATAATTCTCGCACTGCTTGTAAATGGAATATGGTCAATCATATCCTTCATTCTTATTCTTCTGATCATCCTGACTATTATAAGATTATTGGGTGCAACAGTGGCAAGAAGCGGTTTCATCGCTCAGATGTCATCGGGCATTGATTCAATAATAGAGCCCTTCACTTCCTGGGTCAGACGGACAATCTTTCGAAACCGTTTCACCCCCTACACTACTCAGCTTGGAATTGCTCTGGTCATACTCATTGTACTGAACATAGCAGGCCGCTTCGTATTCAACTATCTTACCGGGCTTGCCGCAGGCCTGCCCTTCTAAACAATGTTTCAGGGTGAACTGAAACAGCCCGTTTCCCGGCTGCAGGGAATAGGGCCGAAAACATCGGCCGTTCTCTCGGCAGCCGGTATCGTAACCATCAGCAATATTTTAAAGCACTATCCCCGGGGCTACGAAGACCGGATGAAGATCACCGGCCTCGCGCCGGCGCTAAAAAGCAATGACGCAGTAATTATTAATACGCCTGCCCTGATCACCAGTCATGAGTTCTTCGGTCGGCCGCCCAGGCAGACGCTGAAAGTGATGATTGAGGATGAAGCGGGGATCCCCGCCAGCCTTGTATGTTTCGGCCGCGGCTTCCTCGCGGACAAGCTCCAGCCGGGGCGGCTAATCATGCTCTACGGCAGCTTTCAGAACCGGTACAACGAGCTGCAGTCATCAGCTTTTGAGTTCGAAGTCCTGCCGCCCGAGGCGACAATCGAGACAGCCGCTGATGAAGCGTCAGCTCTCTCCGACTTCGGACGCATTCTGCCAATCTATCCGCTGACCGCCGGCCTGAACCAGAAGCCGCTTCGGAAGGCTGTCAGTCATGCGCTGAGCGAATGGGCCGGCAATATAGAAACAGAGCTCCCCGAGAAGATCCGCCTCGAATACAAACTTCTCACAAAACCCGAAGCACTGCGGCAGATTCATTTTCCCGATTCTGAAGAATCCTGTACCAAAGCTGTTACAAGCCTCAAGTTCGAAGAACTCTTTCATTTCCAATTCGCGGCCGCGCGCAGAGCCTTCAAGCGTAAATCGGTTCACAAGTCAGTGCGCCCGGTATCCGCATCAGAAAGGAAGTTAGAGAATAGACTCCTGGGCAGTCTGGGATTCAAACTGACTGCCGCTCAGGACAGGGTACTTGCGGAAATAAGAACCGACATGAGCTCTGAAAAACCAATGTCGCGAATGCTTCAGGGTGATGTAGGCTGCGGGAAAACCCTTGTCGCCTTCATCGCGGCCCTTAATGTTATTGAATCAGGCGGACAGGCTGCATTCATGGCTCCCACAGGCCTTCTTGCACGTCAGCACGCTGACAATGCCTACAAGCTGCTTACCCCGCTCGGCATCAATATAGCGCTGCTGACCGGCAGTGTAAAATCCGAGCAGCGCAGGCATCTGCTCCAGGCGCTTACAGCAGGGGAGATAGATCTTGTTATCGGCACTCATGCGCTCTTCAGCGAAAATGTAGCCTTTAAACAGCTGTCGCTTATCATCATTGATGAACAGCATCGATTCGGCGTAATGCAGCGGCTCGCGCTCTCGGGAAAGAACAGCACAGCCGATCTCCTGCTCATGACAGCCACCCCGATACCCCGGACCCTTGCAATGACGGTGTTCGGTGATCTTGACGTATCAACCATCAATGAGCTTCCTCCCGGACGAGGCCCCGTCGAAACCCATCTTGCTGCGATTGGAAATGAACAGAAGGTCTATGACTTCGTGAAGAAGCAGCTGAACATGGGCCGTCAGGCATATTTCGTTTATCCCCTCATCAGCAAGTCGGATAAAACATCGTTGAAAGATGCAGAATCGATGTTCGAATCACTCGAAAAACAGTATTTCAGCGGTTATAAGGTAGGTCTGATTCACTCCCGCCTCGATGAGAAAAAGAAAAAGGAAATCATGGACGGGTTCCGTGAAGGCGAAATACGTATCATTGCCGCTACAACCGTTGTCGAAGTAGGAGTGGATGTTCCCAACGCCACCTGCATGATAATTGAACACGCTGAGCGCTTCGGCCTCTCTGCCCTTCACCAGCTGCGCGGGCGGGTCGGCCGCGGTGAGCATAGTTCATATGCCTTTCTCATCTACAGTCCTGAGCTGACCGAGACCGGAACTGCGCGGTTGAAGATCATGAAGCAGAGCACCGACGGCTTCTATATAGCCGAGGAGGATCTGAAGATCCGGGGCCCCGGCAATCTCAGCGGATCGGAGCAGTCGGGATTTCTCCCCTTCACCATTGCAGATTTGAACACTGATTTTGAGCTTCTCAAAGAAGCAAGGATCGCAGCCGCGGCCCTTGTGAATGACGACCCGGGCATGCTGCAGCCGGAAAACAACGCCTTGAGAAGGCTGTTTGAGATATGCCCGCCCTTTTCAGATGATTTAATCGGAGGATAGATGTGAGAATAACCGGCGGGATTTACTGCGGACGAACAATAACCTGCCCTAAGGGCATAATCAGGCCGGCAATGGACCGAATGCGTGAGTCGCTGTTTTCGATACTCGGCAGCATTGAAGACCTGTCCTTTCTTGATCTTTTTTCAGGTTCCGGATGTGTCGGTATCGAGGCGGCAAGCAGGGGGGCTGAGCCCGTAGTGCTTGTTGAAAAGGATTTCAAGAAGAAGACTGTAATTCAGAAAAACATGTCGATCGCCAGTGAGGACATAAGCCTGAGAATGATGTCGGCCGAGAAATATATGTCTATCTGCAAAAGGAAATTTGATCTCATCTACATGGATCCTCCATTTCCGATGGGCGGTAAAATCAAACTGATAGAGAGGGCTTCTTCTGCCGGGATTCTCGAAGATGACGGGACACTGATGATTCACTATCCCTCTGAAGAAAAATGGCCTGATATCGTCGGTAACTTCAAGGTTGTCGACCGCCGCGCCTACGGACGCTCGATTCTGCTGTTTTTCAGGTATTAGTATGTTTCAACAACAAGCCCGGGGATCCTGCTGAAGTGCTCGGTATCCCTTGTCAGTACCGCCTGTTCAGCAGCCTTAGCTGTAATACCGATAAGTAAATCCATAACAGGTATTCGAGCTCCTTTTTCTCTCAGAACCGCTTCTGCTTCTCCATAAATTACAGGAAATGAACTATCCGGATAAAGTATTTCCACATATTCCGTCAGCAGATTTATCTTTCGCAGTTCCAACTGTGGGTTTTTAGACAACTCAGCACCGGCTCGAAGCTCACAGAGAGTAAACAATGAAATGGAGATCTCGTGTTCTTTCAGCTCCGCCATTTTTGCAGTAGCCGGTCCACTCAGGCCTTTGTGTGATTCTCGCATTAAATCAATACAGAAACAGGTATCAAGCAGCATCAACTCTCCGATTCTATTTTCTCGGAAGAAATATAATCTTCTTCTCTACTTTTTACAATCTCCTCCGTCTGATCAAGCGTATCTTCTTCTAATATAAAAGTGTGCAGATTTTCGAGCAGACTGCCGCCGGTTTTTTTGCTTGCCTTGAAAGTCCGCTTGATTACCTTACTGAAAGATTCATTCTTTTGTTTTTGCTCGGACAAAAGATTATAAGCTTCCATATCAATCGTGATTGTTTTAACTGCCATAACAATGCCTCATGCACTTAGTATACACTTGTTTTATAATTTTTTCATCAAATAACTCAGCGGTAGTTACGCGATTATCGGGGCATCTGATGAAGATACCGGAGGGTTATCCAGCGGTGCCGCCTATGTTATTGAGAATGTTTCACCTTAGGGTATAATTCACAACTCCTCAAGTATTTCATCAAAGGAGACAAAATTTGTTTCACCCTCTGCTTCTCTTTCTTCAAATTCCTCTATCTCAATTCGATCCAGATAGTCTTCGTAAAATTCTCTAAGCGACTGCTTTACAAGCGTTGATTTATCTTTTTCAAAATACGCTGACAATTTATTCAGGATGTTTTCTTCTTCTTTATTCAGTCTTATTGATAACACACTCATTTTCTGTATACATCCTCCTTTTTATCCAGTTTAAAAATAAAAATATCATTGTTCTCAATGTAAAACAATGCCCGGTATTTTCCTTTTCTTAATCTATAGGTTTTCCGTCTCCCGGGATCCTTCAGCATTTTTATATCAAAAAGGGTC
>DMKD01000046.1 GCA_003454605.1 Spirochaeta sp.
AGTATTAATTAACAATATTTTTTACTCATATAGAATCTTAGATACCTATTCAACAATAGTCTATCTATATTTTTTCTCTATTCCCAACTCTTTGATTTTCTGGTAGATGTATGTTCTGTTCATACCTGATAAAGCTGCTGCTTCATTAATATTAAAATTCACGCTGTTTATGAGATTAGAAAAATACTCTTTCTCGAACAGAGTTTTTACTTCACGATATGGACAACTCACATCTCCGTTAATGCAGAAAGATAATTCCCCGCAGTTTTCTGAGATATTTTCGTTCAACAATTCTGCATCTATCTGATCCCCTGACGCAAATAATACACATCTTTCTATTGTCTGCCTTAATTGCCTGATATTCCCGGGCCAATTATATGAAAGAAGGACTTTTTCTCCAGCTGGATTTATTCCGCAAATATCATGCTGATATTTGCGGGAAAATTGTTTGATAAAAATCTTTGCAAACTCAAGGATATCGCCTTTTCTCTGCCTGAGAGGGGGAAGATTCAGCGTGACAGTATTCAACCGATAATAAAAATCAGTTCTGAAACTGCCTTCTTCGATCATCTTGGGAAGATCTTTATTTGTAGCCGCTATCAGTCTGCAATCAGCCTCTTGCTGCAAAGAGGAGCCCACAGAAAAATAAAATCTTTCCTCAATTACTTTCAAGAGTTTTGCCTGATTCATTGGAATCAACTCTCCAATTTCATCAAGCAGAAGAACCCCGCCTTCGGCCTGCTTAAAGAACCCGGAAGAATTTTCATGAGCTCCGGTAAATGCACCTTTAACATGTCCGAACATTGTACTTTCAAACAAGGAATCAGGAATTGCGCTGCAATTCACTGACACAAACCGACCAGTAACACCACTGCCATTATAAATGAATCGGGACAAAATCTCTTTTCCCGTTCCGCTTTCTCCAGTTATTAGAATATTTACATCTTTGGATGCAATCTGTTTTGCTGTGTCATAAACCCTTCGAGTCTCGGAATCAGAAGAGTCAAATAAATATAATAAATTATTACCGGCTTCTTTATGCAGAGAATCAAGCTCCTGTTTCATTTCAATCTGTGCAGCCATATTTCGAATCTGAGACAGCAAGAGTTCCGGATCCTGATCTTTCTGACAGTATGAATCTGCTCCGAGTTTCACAGCTTTTACGGCACTGTCGATTGAACCGTAACCAGTTAACACAATAATCTTGATTTCATTGAATAAAGTTTTTTTAATTTCTTCGATAAATCTATACCCGTCCATTACCGGCATATTTATATCTGTAAGAATAATATTAAATTTTTTCTTTCCGGCTCTCAGAACATTTAGTGCATCTTGAGCTGATAAAAAAGCCTCGACTGCATACCCCCGCGACTCCAGCAAATCAACAAGACTTTGAAGCAGAAGTTCTTCGTTATCTACAACCATTAAATTTATTGTATGCATTATTTCTGTACCCTGGTTATAATTTTTGCGCTGTCTTTAATTGCAATAGTAAATTTCGTTCCAGCACCGACACTTGATTCTACTCCCATATAACCGCCGAATTCCTCAACAATATTTTTCACAGTAAACAATCCCAACCCAGTACCTTTTTCTTTCGTGGTAAAAAAAGCCTTAAACACCTGCCCCTGTTCTTCTTTCGTGATACCTCTGCCGTTGTCTTCAAAAATCAGAGATAAATGACCTTGAGATGAATTTTCAGAAATTCTGATTCTTCCATTATTATCAATGGCATCAAGAGCATTGGCAGTCAGGTTCATGAAGATCTGCGAAAACTTTGAACTGTTTCCTTCAATTTCTATGCAGTCGCGAATATTAACTTTCGCTTCTGCATTTTTCCTCATGATTTCACTGTTGAAAATTCTGATAATCTTCTCTACTGCTTCTCTTAGATTAAAACTTTCAATCTGCTCATAGCCGTGACCGGAATATGAAAGAATCTGAGCAAGCAGCTTTCTGCCGTTTTGCAGGCCATGCTCCTGAGTCTGAAGCATGCGTTCAATTTTTTCTCGTTTATCATTCTCGTCTATACCGGAGACTATACTCTTCATACCGATATTGGAATTACCTAGAATTGAAAAAACACTTTTCATATCATGAGCTATTCCCGATGCTACCATACCGACACCGGTCATCTTTTCTGCAAACATTGCATTCTCCATCATCATCTGATAATCAGTAATATCTGTAAGAGTAATTAGAATTCTGGACATTCTGCTATCGGTATCAAGCAGAGGCGCCGCCTTTATTGAATAAAGCTGCATCCCGTATTCTTTCTTTATTTCTACTTCTTCAAGTTCACCCGAAAATAATCTATCAAGAGTTTCCCTTCCGAACACTTCCCAGATTTCATATCCGTTATAATCATTCCTCTTTTTCGATTCATTTACAAAACTTATAAACGATGAATTAGCTTTCATACATCTGTAATTTTTATCGATCATATATAAACCATTTACATCATTATCAAAAAAAAGATCCGACTCTTTCTTGCTCTCCTTAAGTTCGCGGTTCCGTCTTTTAAGGTTGTCTATTGCCAGCTTTTCAGTTGTCGTATCTATTATTACGGCAGTAGATTTTACAACTTGATTTGACAGATTAATCTGGGGCGTCATACAAATTCTGCACGGTTTTATTTGACCCGATTTTTGTAAAAGTTGACCGGTAAAATCATAACCAATATTTGAAGAAGTTTTATTTGCGTAATCGGCAATCCCATTAAAATAAGATTCAAAATTACGCTCAGAGCTCAGAATATTTCTTAACTTGATCCCGATCAACTCGTCCATTGAAAATTCGGTTAGAGTGCTTAAATGATTATTAACATAGTCAATTTTTCCTTCATTTGTAATTTCACAAATTCCAACAATCGCATTTTTAATAATAGCACTGTATCTGCTTTCGGACTTTCTCCTACTGGCAATTTCCTGAGTAAGTTGATAGTTCACAAGTGCGAGCTCGGATATCTCCTGCCCCAAAGTTGTTAAATATTTTATCTTTTGGAGAAACTGCTCTTTGGTGCTTATATTAAGTTTATGATAAGCTGTGATCAGCTCAACTTCCTCCAGACCAATGTCCTTGGCATACCATCTAACCCAATCTTCATCGAGTTCCTCAAACAGGACATGCCCCATCCCCCAGTTTGCAATTCGTTTGCCTTTAAGAACAATGGGCGCGATACCATCCATCAGCCTGCCGCTGAGGCATGGCATTGCAGCCCCTCTTCCTGTCTTATTGAAAGAGCGCATTCCAAGCACTTCATCGGATCTCATACAGTTCTTAAGTCCTTTTGGTGTACTTCGAATTAGCTTACAGTATTCTGAAAAATTGGATCCCCGCGTAATCGGTGATCCATCTAATGCGTATATTATACTTCCAACCTGAGCAATCTCGGCAAAATCGTCCTGAATTCGCTGCAACAAAGCTACATTGAGAAGATCACTTAACAAATAATCCGCATCATCTTCATTTTTCATTCAATTATTGTAACAGCGTGGTTTGATAAGGGCAACTAACAAAAGAATTTGTCATTAACCGCCTTAAAAAGAATACTGATCGCTTCCGCACCAGCATCCGGATGACCAATACTGCGTTCGCCAAGATATGTGGCCCGGCCCTTTCTCGCCTTCATTTCCTTTGTTTTCTCGGCTCCTTCCGCCGCCGCGTCACAGGCATTTTTCATTGCTGCGGCGATATCTAGTCCGTTACCGGCATCTTTAGCCATTGTTTCGGAAGCAGGAATCAGAGCATCAAGAAGTGTTTTATCTCCGAGTTCTGCGCCGCCGACTTTCTGCATTCCGCCGATAAAACTTGTGGCCATTTCATGTAAATCGGAAAGTGCTATTTCCTGTTTTCCCCTGGCACTCTTTCCCATGGCACGGAAACCGGTACCCCAAAGTGAACCGGTAGCACCGCCGCATGTCTCAAGCATTGTCATTCCTATTGCTTTCATCAATCCGCCGACATCTTCCGAATCGGAATCTTCCAGTTCGGCCTTGATAACCTTAAATCCTTTGGCAAGAGTCATACCGAAGTCACCGTCTCCTGTTACAGCATCCAAATCACAAAAATGTTTTTCATTCTCCAGCACAGTATCCGCGGTAATATCGAGAATCTTTTTTACGTCTTCAAGTGTCAATGTATTCATCTTTATCTCCCTCAAATTTTCAGAGCAGGGGTGTCTGCCTCAGCCGTCAGTAACTGTTTGAGCTGACCATCAAGCTTCAGAATACTGACTGATGCTCCGGCCATATCAAGAGATGTCATATAATTGCCGACCAGATTGAAATAGATGTTTATACTTGCATTCTCAAGGATGTCGGCGACCTCGTTATACAGAATATACAGTTCCTGAACCGGAGTCCCGCCCAGCCCATTCAGCAGAACTGCAACATCACTACCCCTCTCAATCGGCATATCTTCAAGGATTCGCTTTACTGTCCTTCCGGCAAGTTCTGCGGCACTTACAGTTTTATCCCGTGATACTCCGGGCTCTCCGTGAATGCCTACGCCATATTCCATATCACCGTCTTCTATATCAAAGGTAGGCTCGCCCTTCGCAGGGACTGTGCATGACGTAAGAGCAAAACCCATTGTTCTTACATTGGCAATGACCTTTTCAGCAACGGCCTTCACCTCAGATAATTCCGCTCCGGTTTCAGCCATAGCTCCCGCAATTTTATGAACAAATACTGTTCCTGCTACGCCGCGTCGTCCTACTGTATAAAGGCTGTCGGTAACAGCTACGTCATCGTTTACATAGACCTTTTCAACCTTGATGTCATCATCCTCTTCAGCCATATCAGCTGCACCGTCAAAATTCATAACATCTCCTGAATAATTCTTGATTACCAGAAGAACGCCTTTATCCGATTCAAGTTTTGTTATTGCATTGTAGATCTGCATAACGGAAGGTGATGCAAAGACATCACCGCAGACGGCTCCGTCAAGCATTCCTCTGCCGACAAAACCTGCATGGCTCGGCTCATGTCCGCTGCCGCCGCCGCTGATAAGATTTACCTTTTTCGTATTTATTTCTTTACGATAGATCACCCTGTACTTTTCATTAAGACTGACGTAATCCTTATGAGCACGGACGAAGCCGCTGCACATATCATCTACAACCGTTTCAGGTGTATTAATAATCTTTTTCATATTTACCTCTCATCCTATTTTATCTAAACCATGTACCTGACTAATTCATTTTCAGTCGGCTTGCTGGCCTTTCCGGCGTCTCTAATCTCCGAAACCTGGCCTTCCTTCATTATCATGATCTGATTACTCAATCCGATTAGCTCAAGCAGGTCGTCGGTAATCATCAGGACCGAAACACCTTCTTTAACAATTTCTCTAAGCAGAGAATAAATTTCTTCCTTTGCACCAACGTCGACACCTCTCGTGGGATTATCAAGAATCACAATGTCGAGATTTTTTGCAATCCACTTGGCAAGCACTACCTTCTGTTGGTTTCCACCGCTTAGTGAATAACACATATCCTCAGGCGATGCCTTTATCCGGAATCTTTTGATGTATTTATCTATAAGAGTTTTTTCCCTTTTCCGGTCAACCTTCAACATGAATCTGTTGGCAAGTTCGAAAATGCTTGGCAGGCTGATGTTCCAACTTACCGGCAGATACTCAATTATTCCGAACCCCTTTCGCTCGGCGGGGATATATCCGACACGTTGTTTAACCATTGCCGATATTTTCCCTTTTTTCACGAAACTGCCGTTTACAAGGACGCTTCCGGACTGATATTCAGTGATACCATAAATAGCCTTGCCGAGGTCCCGTTTCCCGCAGCCGACCAGGCCTCCGAGTCCAAGAATCATACCTTTATTCAGCTCAATATTAATATCTTTGTATACGCCTTCTTCAGTAAGGCCTTTGATCTCCATGACTTTTTCTTCCTGAAAATCATCATCCTGCTTAGATATACCGTAGATATCTCTGCTGACCTCTCTGCCTACCATCATGGTGTGCAGATCATGTTCTTCAGAGGTCTTTGGGTCAACTTCTCCAACCAGCTCTCCGTCCCTTAAAACCATTATCCGGTTGCAATATGTCATCATTTCTGACAGTCGGTGCGATATAAGACAGAAAGTTGCATTCTTCGAAAACTTTGTAACCTGTGAGAACAGCAGTTCTCTCTCTTTCTCTGCCAGCGCAGCTGTGGGCTCATCTAGCAGAATCAGCGGATGATTGATTCCGTAAAGTTCGGATATCATAAACGCCCGGACTATTTCGACAAGCTGCCTCTGGTGAAATGAGTAGGAAGAAACCCTCTTTGCCGGATCAGCATCTATTTCAAACTGCTCAAAATACATTTTCGTTTTATCTATCATTGTTCTGGTATCAAGCACTCCGCTTTTTTTGATAAAAAACTTTTCATGCGATAGAAAGATGTTTTCATAACCGTAAAGATTCGGTACAAGGTTCTGTTCCTGAAAAACCATCGAAATACCCTTTGAAGTACCTTCCCGATAGTTCTCGGGCCTGTATTCCTGATCATTAAGCAGCATCCGGCCGCTGTCTTTAGAGTAAACACCGGCAATTACCTTCATAAGGGTAGATTTACCCGCACCGTTCTCTCCGGATAATCCAAGAATTTCATTCGTATATATTTCAATATTTACATCATTCAAGGCCCGTACACCGGGAAACTTCTTTGTAATTCCCTCTGCCCTGAATAGCAATTCTCTCTCGTTCATATTGCTCACCTCAACCTACAAAAACTATTTAACATAAGCCATCTTCGAACGATCGATATTCACTGAAACGGCAAGGATCATAATCGCTCCTGTTACTATATGGCGTGTTGCCGGCTCCACTCCCATGAAGTTCATTCCACTCCCGATTATTGCAATCAGCACAACACCAAAAACAGTCCTCAAAGGTCCGCCCACACCACCACTGAGCTGTGTCCCTCCGATAACTACCGCTGCTATTGAATTCATCATAAGGGCATCGCCCATATACGGACAAGCAGCTTCAAACATCGAAGCCTGCAGACAACCCGCCACTCCTGCCATGATCCCGGAAATCATAAATGCTATAATCTGAATCTGCCTGACCCTTATACCGGAATAGAATGTCGCCTGTTCATTTCCGCCTATAGCATAGAGGGAACGTCCAAACGCCGTTTTATTTATTACGAAATAGCAGACAGCTATCATTATTATTGGGATCAAATCTACATTCGGAAGAGAAAACAAAAGAGAGCCGTTGGAAAAATCCAGGAAGGTCTGATTTGAGATATTTACAGGTGAACTGTGCATTAGCAGCAGCGCAGCCCCGTCAAGCGCACCCATTAATGATAGTGTGACAAGAAAAGACGGCACCTTTACCTTCGTAACGATAGTACCGTTAAGCGCTCCAACACCGGCGCCGGCTAAGATGCCGATTATTATTGCCCCGCCTCCGAGATATGGTGCAAGCAGCGCACCAATAACTCCGCAAAATGTTGCATTTGCTCCAACCGACGCATCAATACTGCCCATCAAAATGATAAAGGTCATGCCCATTGAAACAATCATCAGAAACGACATCTGCCTAATCAGGTTTAATACATTCTTTATTGAAAAAAACCTCGGGTACAGTATTCCAAAAAACAAACTTACAACAACTAATAGAATCAATGGGAGATATTTCATCAAAGCCGTTGTTCTCTTTACTGATTCTTTCATGCATTCAACCTTCTATTTCATCAGATCCTGGCGTGATCTGTCCGGAATCGATATCAGAAAAACAGAACCAATAAGTATCACCGCTTTTACCATATACTGTATTCTCACATCAATACCACCGAGTGTCATTCCGTTCTCCAGGATGGTAATAATCAACACCCCGAGTATTGTCCGCCTGACTCCGCCTACACCGCCGGAAAGAGCGGTACCTCCTACGACAACAGCAATCAAGGTGTTGAAAAGATACCCGGAACCCAGCCGGGCTGAAGCCATTCCAAGCCTTGCAGATAAAAATAAAGTTCCGCATCCTATCAGCAATCCCGACAATGCGAACGCAATAATTTTATATTTTGCAACATTTATTCCCATACGGGCAGCAACATCTTCTTTGCCGCCAATTGCCATAATATATCTTCCTGTTTTAGTCTTCTCGCTTAAATAAACAAATACGATGTAGACAACCCCGGCTAAAATTATGCTGTTAGGGATACCGGGGATCATTCTTCCATTCGAAATATTGCTGAAAAAATTACTTCGTATGTTGATGTTATATCCTTCAGTCAGAGCAACCGCTATTCCGCAATATATAAAATTTGTCGCGAGAGTCACGATAAACGAAGGCAGTTTTATCTTAGCCACTAAAAGCCCGTTAAATAATCCAAGACACAAACCAATAAATAAAATTAAAAATACTGTAAAGAGACCTCCCACAGGTGCTATTGTCGCGGCAATTACACCCGAACCCACAATTATTCCAGTAATTGAAAGATCGATACTGCCCATCAGTATCGGGAAGGTAACACCGGCGGCAATCAGCAGATAAATAGATGAAAGTTGAAGTATCTCTACAAGATTTCTAAATCTGATAAATGCTGGTGAAAGAAAAGAAAAAATTATCATCAGCGCAATTATCACGATAACCGGCACCAGATTGACAACTTTTTTTATATCAATTTTTTTTGTTTTTCTCACATCGGCAGTCACATTATATCCTTTTTTTAAAAACACGGGCAGCAAATGCCGCCCGTGTGTTACTCGATTAGTTATTTCGTTAATACGTCAACAACAGTTTCGCTGCCTATGTTATTTGAAGCGAAAACCTTGTCGTACGGTGCTGAAGATGATGGGGGTACAGTTGTGTGATCTTTGAAATGATCCAGATATAACTGGCGAATCTCTTTGTATTCTCCTGAGGCCAATGCTTCAGAATATTCTTTGGGTACTTCATACCCTTTCGGCTTTTCAACAAATTCCCAGTTTGAAAATGTTTCAGGGAAAATTGGAACCATCAGGTTCTGCGGATCCCAGTTGTCAGGATTAAGGGTTCGGGACATTTTTTTCCAGTCATACGGAAGTTTATCACCGCAGAAAGTGTCAATGTACCAGTCTGCATTGTCCTGAGTAAGCATAATAAAACCAGTTGACATCATTGTTTCAGCAACAGTAGGTTCCCAGCCATTGTACATATCATATGCAACAACTGCTGCGTGACCTGCAAGCCAGGGGCCGAAGATACCACAAATACCATAAAGACTTCCGTCTTTCAGATATTTCATATTTTCTTTATTAGCATCAGTTCCGATAATCTTGACGTCTGTCAGACCGGCTTCCTTACATGCAACAGCTGCGCCAACTGCCATACTTGTATTTGTACAGTAGATACCGTCAATTTCATCGCCGTATTTGATGATCCAGTCAGCAGTTACGCTATAACCTTTATCTCTTGTAAAATCACCGTATTCTTCAGCAAGGACTTCCATACCGGGATAATTTTCGAGTGCAATCTTATAACCGAGCCCACGGTCATTACCTGCTTTTGAGCCTGGAAAACCGAGAAGAAGAAGGGTCTTGCCCTTTTTCTGAAGAGCCTCAGCCATCACGTCACCGCCCTGCATACCAATAGCACGAGCATCTGGAAAATGAAACATTCCCCAGTACGGGCCGGCATCCAGGGGTGTCCACCAGTCAGCAATTTCAAGAACGTTTGAATAATAAACTTTCTCTCTATTAACAAGCTTTGTGGCTTCAATAACAGATCCGATTGTCGGTGAATAACCTGACATCATCTTAACGTCAGACGCAGCATAAGATGACATATTAGAAATGAACTTTTCAGGTTTTCGGTCATCAGTAGCCGAAATATACTCATTACCCAAAGCTTCAACAGCTTCTTTAGCTCCCTGATCAAAGGTCAGGAAGAAGTCATTGGCCATTGTGCAGTATGTCGTCAGCATCTTCTGCGGACCTGCAGCCGCGGCATTTTGTTCCTGTTCTCCGCCTGCGAAGCTGTAAGCTCCGGCCAAAAGAAAAACACAAATAAGCAAAATAGTTGCTTTTTTAAAAGAATTTTTGTACATAAAATCATCCTCCTCTTTATGCACTTGAATAATTAGAAAACAATTTGAATATTGTATTCGTCGTCAGAAAATTCTCCACCGTAAAACTCTGTATTAAGAGCATGGAGAGTACCTTCTATCCAACCCGGGCCTTCGGTCGGCCAGTCTTTACCATATGCATGAGTAACTTTTCCAGTTCTTGGTGCAAGCTTTCCATACCTTGGCATCAGACAGGGTGTAATCCCATTAAGTGCAAACGGCGGATAATGCCAGGTTCCCTTATCAAGCATAACGCCCTCATCAGGACCGACAATAAATGCTCTGGTTTGTGCAGGATCGGGCACTTCCATGGGAGGGCAAAGCAGAAAGACAAGCTGCTTACCGCCAAGGGGGAAAAAGAATTCGAAGGTATCTTTATGACACTCCGTCCAGTCAAGGGGTTCACCGGGTTTCTTTGATTTCAGAAAAAGCATTCCCATTGAAAAAAGCTCCTGATCTGACAGCTCGAAAGGGATTAGATCCCAGTAAGCTTTAATCATGTCATTATCTACAGCTGCTTTCGCATCGATCGGATGTAAATTATATTTACCTTCCTCAGTGTCTTCATCTCTTCCGATTATGCGGCCGAAAGCAGAAAATTCCTTCATACCGATATCACGGAGACGTTCTAGTTTTACTTTATGAACACTCATAAGTTCTCCTTAAAAAATTATTTTCATATCATTACTAGCAAAGTTCATGCCAACTAAATATAATCCTGGGGAACTTTATTTATTTTATTACACAGCAAAGACTTAGAAAGAAGGGGACATTTGAATCACTAATCGACATACAACTGTAATTGTCGTTAATTACAGATCTCCTGTCTGAAATATCCGACAAAATATATTTATCATAATCACAGTTTGATTAAAAAAGAAAATGAGCTATACTTAATCAGCGAAGAAAGAGGACAATATAATGAAAAAAATTCTACCTTTGGTTTTTTCAATAGTTATAGTTTTTCCGTTATTCTCACAGAATGAGAACCCGATAATTGTAACGGTAAATGGTTATGAAATCACAAATACTGAGGTTAACTACGAACTATCTCAACTTGAACAACAGGCGATGATTGCAGGCGAACAGCAAAAAACCCCGCTGAATTATGCCAATATTGAAAAATTAAGAAATACTGTCATCGGAACTTTAATCAATAAACAGCTTCTGCTGCAGGAATGCAGCAAACGGAATGTAGCGGTTTCAGACAGCACAATCGAATTGAATCTCCAGGAGTTGAGGAACCAATTCCCAACTAAACAGCAATATCATGATTTTCTAGCTCACAGTTCGATTTCAGAAATAAAACTTCAGGAAGAAATCCGCATAGCCATAAGTATAGATCTCCTGGCAAATCAGGAACTTGAGCAACAGGGAAAATCAGTTCCCAATATCAGTGCCGAAGACAAGCAGGCAGCACTCGCCAAATTATTATATAAACTACACGAAGAAGCTGAAATCATCAGATACGAGTAAACCACATGAAAACATTCATCCTTGCTGAAAAACCAAGCGTGGGCAGAGAAATTGCCCGGGTATTGAACTGCCGGAAGCAGACAAAAAGCTTCATTGAGGGTGATAAATACATTGTCAGCTGGGCAATGGGACACCTTGTAGAGCTTGCCGAACCCGGCGCTCATGATCCAATCTACAAGGAATGGAATGCCGAACACCTTCCAATTATCCCGGAGCGAATGAAGCATAAGGTAATCGGCCGTACATCAAGACAGTTCAGCACCATCAAATCATTGATGCACCGCAAAGATGTGAATAATCTGATTATTGCCACCGATGCAGGGCGTGAGGGCGAGCTTGTGGCACGATGGATAATGCGGCTCGGAGGCTATAAGGGACCGTTTCAGCGACTGTGGATAAGCTCGCAGACCGACAAAGCTATCCGAGACGGCTTTAACAATCTCAAACCCGGCCGTGATTACGACGATCTCATGCGGGCGGCCGAATGCCGGGCTGAAGCAGACTGGCTGATAGGCCTCAATGTCACCCGCGCGCTGTCATGCACCTATGATACGAGGCTCTCAGCCGGGCGTGTTCAGACGCCGAGTCTTGCAATGATTCAGGCAAGGGATGAACAGATTAAAAACTTCAAGCCAAAACCCTACTGGCTGCTTGATGCCGTCTTCGACGGTTTCTCCGCTTCCTGGCGGGGAAAATCCGGCGGCCGCATTTTCTCTGAATCCTCGGCATCCGAGCTCGCATCAAAACTGAAGGATGCTGAAGCTGAGGTGATTAGTATGACTGATAAGAAGCAGAGCGTTCCGCCGCCTCTGGCCTACGATTTAACGGCCCTGCAGCAGGATGCCAACCGTGCTCTTGGTTATTCGGCCAAGCAGACACTTAAAATCCTGCAGGGACTTTATGAGCGACACAAGATTGTGACCTACCCGCGAACCGATTCAAGACATCTTACCGCCGACATCGAAGCGACCATTACCGACCGTCTAAGGGCGCTGAACGGTACCGACTGGATGGGCAGGGCTCGCGAAGTCCTTGTATCGAACCCGAAACCCGGGAAGAGGCTCTTTGACGACAGCAGGGTAAGCGATCACCATGCAATTATTCCTACTGAAGAGCAGGTAAACCCAGACCGGCTGTCAGCTGAAGAGAAGGCTTTATGGAACCTGATTATAAAGCGGTTTATTGCTGTACTTTCACCTCCTCATAGATATCTGAAACTCAGCGCCGAGCTGACCGCTGTCGGAGAATCATTCTTTATAAGCAGAACAAAGGTAATCGATGAGGGGTGGCGGGCCGTTGAGTTCATTGCTGTCGACGATGGGGAGCGCGAGTCGGATGGTTCAGGCAGGATTGACAGCTTACAGAAGGGACAGAAGCTGAAGGTAGAAAAAACAAGGCTGCAGCAGAAACAGACGACACCGCCGGGCCGTCATACTGAGGGCAGTCTGCTTGCATCTATGGAAAAAAATGCGCTTGGAACACCGGCGACAAGGGCTGATATAATAGAAAAACTGATTTCAAACCGGTATATGGAGCGCTCCGGAGGCAGCCTGCAGCTTACTCCAGCAGGTGAAGAAGTCCTGCTGCTTGCTCCTGAACAGCTGAAATCAGCCGAATTGACGGCAGAGTGGGAAAAGCGGCTGAGCAGTATTGCGGAAGGGAAAGAAAAAGCCGGGAGCTTCAGTACTGATATCAGAAAAAATACCGAAAAGATTGTCTCATCTGTAAAATCCGGCGGAAAAGACTATAAACCAAAAGATTTCAGTAAAAAACCCTGTCCTCTTTGCGGCAGGATGATGATGCCCGGTAAAGACAAGAAGGGACATGAACTATATGTATGCCGCTCGCTTTCATGCGGCTATGAAGAAGAACCCGAAAACCGCAGCGGTAATCGAAAACCGTCTTATAAGGAGAAAGCTGTTACGCGAAAACTCATGAAACAGTATTCCGATGATAGTCCGGACACCTTCACTTTAGCAGATATGATTAAAATGAAAGAAGGAAGCAGGAAAAGAAAATAGGAATCAGTTTTTTGCAGCATCAAGATACTGTCGCATTTAACGCTCTTTATCAGCCCGGTAATTCCAATAAGGCTTCCGGGACATCCGCCTGAGACTCTCAAAGATTAAAAAAAGCAGCAATACACTTGCGAATGACACCCCCTTTTACTTACAATATAAGTATGTTATTTTTAATAAACGGAGAAAAATGATGTCCGACATCAGAAACAAGAAACTGAAAGTACTGGTAACGGAAGACGAAGCCATAAACAGGATGTATATAACAACAATACTCGAGGGAAACGGATGGGAAATTCATGAAGCGTCTGATGGTCTTGAGGCATTAAATTATATTAAAAGCAATGATTATGATGTTGTTTTAATGGATATAAGCATGCCCAGACTGAACGGGATAGATGCAACCATCCAAATCAGAGAAAAGGAAAGCGATGGGATTCACCTCCCAGTTATCGCACTGACTGCACACGCTTTTCCTTCCGACAGGAAGAAGTTCCTTGAAGCCGGTATGGATGACGTTGTTGTAAAACCGCTGAACGAAGAAACTCTTATAGATGTAATTTCCAAGTACGTAGACTGACAACTTCTTCTCTGCTATATTGACTCACAATGGCACTTTTCACAAAAGAATTTGATATAGACCCAAACGACCCGATGTCATACGGACAAGCTTCAAGCAGTTTGAAGAAGACTCTGAAACAGCTTGGACTTCCATCAGACACAATAAAACGCACAGCTATTGCAATGTATGAAGCAGAGATAAACACCATCATACACGGAGGCGGAGGTTCGGGCAGCGTCGTTATAGAGGATGACAGCATCCTGATTATATTTGAAGATCAGGGTCCAGGGATTCCTGATATTGAACTTGCAATGCAGGAGGGGTATTCTACAGCCTCTTCCGAGATCAGAGAGATGGGTTTCGGCGCAGGCCTCGGATTGCCTAATATTAAAAAAAATTCGAACAACCTTGATATTGAATCTGTTCCGGACAAAGGAACAAAGGTTACAATAAGGATAGATCTGTGAGCAACATCCATTCCGTGATCCTTGACGAAGATAAATGCATGGGCTGCACCAACTGTATTGCTCACTGTCCCACTGAAGCTATTCGAGTGCGCCACGGCAAAGCATCTATCATTGAAGGGCGCTGTATTGACTGCGGTGAGTGTATCAGGGTTTGCCCTCATCATGCGAAAAGAGCACAATCAGACGCAATAAGCCTGCTTGAAGATTTTGATTTCACCATTGCTGTTCCGGCACCGACATTATACGGACAGTTCAAGGATCATTATTCAATAGATCAGATCCTTACAGCTCTAAAATCCCTCGGATTCGATGATGTCTTTGAGGCAGCAGAAGCCGCAGATATCGTCACAAATGAATTGAAAAAATCGCTTCAGAAGAAGGAAGAGCAGATCCCGTGGATCTCCTCCTCCTGCCCGGCAGTGATACGGCTTATTCAGATACGTTTCCCCGGATTGATAGACCAGATTGTACGGCTGGAATCTCCTATGGAGATAGCCGCCAGAATCATCAAGAATGACATCTACCCGGATAAAAAAAATATCGGGGTCTTTTTTATCAGCCCCTGCCCGGCTAAAATCACCGCGGTTAAAAATCCTCTCGGTTCAAAGAGTTCTTCTGTTGACGGAGTTCTCGCAATGAATGAAATATTCATCCCGCTTCATGCCGCAGCCGGTAGGCTAGAAGAGGTAGAAGCATTAAGCAAAGCTTCATCCTGGGGTGTGAGCTGGGCGAGAAGTGAAGGAGAAAGTCATTCGACAGAATGGTCCGAGACCGTTGCCGTTGACGGAATAGACAATGTTCTGAAGTTCTTTGAAGAGCTGGAGAACGGAAAGATAAAGCATGTCGACTTCATCGAAGCAATGGCATGCCCCGGCGGCTGTGTCGGTGGAGCACTTACAGTTGAAAACCCCTATATCAGTAAAGCCAGAATAATAAGAAAAGCCGGTATGCTGAAAGAAGAAAACAGGGGTGGACGGCTTATCCCTAATACTCATGCTGTTCTTGGAATGGACGCTGAAATTCAGCCGAAACAGGCCCTGAAACTCGATGAGGATTTCAAGGCAGCGCTTGAGAAAATGGCAATGATAGAGGATATTGCAGATTCGCTCCCCGGACTTGACTGCGGTTCATGCGGTGCTCCAACTTGCAGAGCCCTCGCCGAGGACATAGTAACGGGAACAGCAAAGAAGAATGACTGCATATTCGTCCTTCGTGATGAGATAAATCATCTTACTGAAAATCTGGCCGAACTAGGCTCATGGATGCCGCCGTTGTTATCAGATGAGGAAAATAATAAATGACCGAATATGAACAGCAATTGACCGATTACTTGTTTTCGTTCACTACAGAGAACCGCAGAAACAGGATGGGAACAGTTCTTGCCCAGCGTACCCGATACATCACCGTTGTACTCGAGGACATCTTCCAGCCCCATAATGCAAGTGCAGTACTGCGCTCCTGCGACGGCTTCGGGATTCAGGATGTTCATGTCATAGAAAACCGCAACCAATTCAACCCGAATAAAGAAGTCGATATGGGAACATCTCAATGGCTCTCAATAAGCAGAAACAAGCCGGAAAACGGAAGAAGCTGCTCTGCAGAAACCCTTGAGAGGCTTAAAAAGAACGGTTACCGCATTGTGGCCACAACCCCTCACACAAACGATACCAATCTGGAAGATTTTGATCTGAATCCCGGTAAAACAGCAATAGTACTGGGTACCGAACTTGAAGGAATAAGCAGTGATGTCGAAGCCGCAGCTGACGAGTTTTTAAAGATACCTATGCACGGTTTTGTCGAGAGTTTCAATATATCCGTGGCTAATGCCCTTATTCTGCATCATCTCAGCTGGAAACTCAGAAACAGTGATATCGACTGGAAGCTGTCTGAGGAAGAACAGCAGCAGATACAGCTTGAATGGCTGAGAAAAACCGTAAACAATTCAGAAGCTCTCGAAACCCGCTTCAAATCCGAACAGCAGTGATCTCCCCCCNNCAGCTATGATCTCATTTCAGGACTCTGTATTAATATTCAACTATTAATGCTGTCGTAATACCGCGCTGGCGCCTAAAAACATCGAAGTCTTCTGAGCCGTTTTAGGTGTTGGCGCGGTGGTGCGACAGTGCAATAGTTATGATGTTTAATACTTGATTACTGCTGAAAAGAGATCTATATTCAAACCATGGCAGAAATAAAATCAGCACTTGAATTAGCATTGGCCCGAACCGAGGGCATGGAAGTGGACAAGGACAAATTGAGGGCGAAAGAGCAGAAGATAAACGGCCGTAGAGCAGCCCTCTCATTCCTTGATGGAAACACAGACATAAAAGAATTCGGCAAAACATGTAAGAAGGAAAAGGGGGACGCGAGAGCTGCATTTACAGCCGGCGCCGCCGGTTCATTCATGTCATTTGTTAAATTACCGGCCGACACCAACTATAAACCGCAGTTTATCAAAGCGGCCGAAGGTCTAGCGGCCTTATCAGACCACCATGATGAAATAAAGCAGATGTTTGAACAATTGANNCCAGTTTTTCGATCAGTTCCTGGAAAACAGAGAGCAGCTGGAGAAACAGCTATTAACGCAGTTTCAGCCTGTGTTAAAACAGAAAGAAGAAGCTCTCTATGCACAAACTGGTTCACGAATCAGTATTAATCCTATGGATGATGCTGATTTCCAAAAGGCATATTCACAGAATATGGGAAATCTGAGTAAAAACTACCTTGAAGCCCTCGAACAGGCTAAGGAACAGCTTAAGGATTTCCTTGAACTGGAAGATTAACATCGACTCATATAATATAGAAACAGGTAAAAACT
>DMKD01000386.1 GCA_003454605.1 Spirochaeta sp.
CATCGACTGCTCCGGGCGACAGAGCGGCAGACTGATGAATAACCCTGTCAACGCCGTCAATGCGGGGAATGGTGTCTTTTGTCATGATATGAAACTCAACACCGGGAGTTCTGCGGAATTCCTTCATCGGCAGGATTGTATAAAATTCAGGGACATGCATTGTAAAATCTTTCATGCTATTATTGTATAGATATTCAGTCATGATTAAAAGCCGTAAAAAGCAGGATGGAATAGGGCGGGTAAAAAAATAGTATTATTGTATGAATATGGTTATTCTTATATATATGGATGATTACAAATTATAAGTATTTTTATAATATTCGGATTGGGAACAACTCTGCACTTCTGGTTTGAATGGACAGGTTACTGGAAGCCAATTGCTGTGATTGCGGCGGTTAATGAGAGCACTTGGGAGCATTTCAAGATGGCATTCTGGCCGGGACTGTTTTTAGGTATTATTGAGTACTTTGTCTGGGGAAGGTTAATTCGTAATTTCTTTACTGCAAAATTCCTGGGGCTGCTTGTAATGCCGATAATTACGATGATTCTGTTTTACGGATACACATTATTCTGGAACCATAATCTTCCGGCCGATGTCGCGGTTTTTGCTGCATCAATAACCGGAGGTCAGCTGCTGAGTCTGTATATTTTAAGGAAAGAAAAGCTTCAATTCGGCTGGTTGCGGTATCTGAGTATAGCGGGGCTATTGCTGCTGACTGCTGCATTCTCAACTCAGAGTTATTACCCGCGTGAAAACTTCGTCTTCGCGCATCCGGAAAGCGGAGCAGCGGTTCACGGAATGTTTACTACTCTTGAAAAAATATCGTAAATTGTGTAATGTTTCTATGTGCAGAGTCATTGGCTTATATTTTTGACATCCTTTACGATTGCTTTCTCGGGCGCAATGATGCCCGGACCGCTATTAAGCGCTACAATCAGCGAAAGCATAAGACGCGGAGCATCGGCAGGACCGCTGTTTATGCTCGGTCATGCTGTTTTGGAAATTGCCCTGATAGCCGCCCTTTTTTTAGGCCTTGCTCCATTACTCACTCAACCCCTGGTTTTTAAGATTATTGCCCTTGCAGGCGGCGGTTTCATGATCTTTATGGCGCTCGGCATGTTTCGGGGACTGAGACAGTTAAGCCTGGCAACAGCCGGAGAGACTCCCGTTAACGGGAACATCGTTTTGCTGGGGGCGGGCATGAGCCTCGCTAATCCTTATTGGATAATCTGGTGGGCGACAATCGGCCTTGGATATATATTGTCGGCCGGCAGGCTGGGGCTTTCGGGTATAGCGACCTTCTTCATCGGGCACATCCTTGCAGATACGCTATGGTATACCTTTGTCTCGTTCGGTGTCGCTAAAAGCCGTAAGATAATGTCCGACAGGATTTATAGAATACTCATCGCTGTTTGTGCGGGCTTTCTTATCTCTTATGCTCTATATCTCATTATTTCATCGTTTATCTGATTTCTTATTTTACTTTTCACTTTGCTTTTGCTACAATATTATTATGAACAGATCAATATTTTTGACAGTATTTATATCGGTTGTTTTTTCTATTTCAGTATTTGCACAGGATGCAGGAATTGAAAAAGCCTCGAAGCTATTCGTTGATGATTTCACAATTGCGCTCCGGTATAATACTATTGATGAATTTATTGATGAGCATTCAATTTCTAATGCAGATCTTCAGCTTCTGATAGACAAGGAGAATCTAGGTCTGGGACTCGGTCCGGATGATCCCGATCGTTTCACCTTGATGCAAGCTCATGGTTCCATGGACAGGATGTCGAATAATTTCAGAAAAACTTCTATTAATGGTATTGGAGCAATGAATATCATAGATGGAATACGACCTGGGGATCTGATACTAAAGGAACTCAGGGAGCAGAAAAGTTACTGGGAACCGCTGGTTGTAGAAATCTCCATGATATTTGAAGCGGATGATAGCGAGATTACCATATCAATATCCAATCTGAGCCTGGTTGAAGGCCGACCTGTGCTTGGTCCATCATCACGTATCGAGATTAATGGTTATCAGCCGCAGGATATTCTAGCTCATTACATAATCGAAGCACTTAGGGCACAGGACGCTGATTTCTATGCTGAAAATGTTCTGCCCGATGAGGATGGATTAAAAACCCTTCTTGCAGCAAATGCAGAATCCGGCGGTTATCAATTCGATGAATTACCTGAAGGGTTCTACGATATGAGCCGGGAGAAATGGATTGCCGATTTTGAAAAGCTTATCGATGCCGGAACCGGAAAAGGGATCGTATGGAGCGCTATAGAAAACATCTGGTCGGGTTACAGCGCGAGTCTCCAAGGCTCTGTTTATCAGTCGAGTATTCCCTTCGAGTTCAGTTATTCAGAGACGAATTATCGTTTCGTTCTTGATTACTGCAGCCAGCTGGCCTCTGATCCTGGAGTTTTTCTGCCCGGCGAGTTTGACTGGGAATAAATCGATCTCCAAGCGCACAACTAACAATCTGTTCATTTCTGATTTTTCTACAGAATGTCATCATAACATAATCACCCCGTTCGTCGATGTAATGATTAAAAACAGTCCAGGGTTTTTCCGGCTGTAACCGTGAGAGTGCGAATATCCCCTAGGCAGTTCCCGGAGCAGGCTTATTGAAGCTCTGAATGCTCACACGATATTTTTATAAGTTTCTACTCTACTGCCGTAATTATCTTTACTCCGAGTTCTCTGAAGCGTTCAGCATACCGGTCCGGTATTGAATCAGTGATTACGGTGTGGAGTTGCGCAATTTCGGCAACCTGATAGATTGCAATTTTATCAAATTTGGTTGAATCTGCAATCAGATACCACTGTTGTGCCAGAGATGCAATTTGCTTAAAGATGTATGTGCTGATAATGGAGTCTACAGTTAATCCGGCTTTCAAATCCAAGCCAAGCACGCTGGTGAAAGCTTTATTTACAAAGATGTTGCCCAGCAGTGAATGAGACGTTTCCCAACTTGAAAACAGTGTCTGGCTGTCGGTACTCGTCACTTCTCCGCCTATCTGATAAACACGGGCGGCATTTTTATACAAATCGGGCAGGGCAGTGATATTGTTAGTGACAACCGTTAGATTTTTATAACCGGTTAATTCCCGTGCGAGTACACAGCAGGAGCGGCCCGAGCCGATAAAGATCGAGTCGCCGTCGGCTATCTGACTGCGGGCCTGATGCGCCAGCGAAAGCCAGTGAGGGTCTGAGTAGATACCGCGATTATCATCATCGGCACTTCTGGATTCAACCAGTGAGGCTCCACCGTAAAATTTTGCAACCACACCCTCAGCTTCAAGCTTAGCCAGATATTTTCTTGCCGACACTTTGCTTACGCCAAAACGCTCACTAAGGTCATTAACATAAACTTTCCTGTTCTGCTGCAGGAGGATTTTTATCTCTTCTATTCTGTTTTCTGCCATAATTTGCTTAATATAGTGCAATAAACGAATAAAAGTGTCAACCGAAACCAAACCGAAACTTTACAGTTTCGATGGAAAGGTGTATTATGTATCAAAACATACGTTTGCGTAGGAGTAAATTATGAGCCAGAATCAGGCAGATCCCGCAGTTTATGTAGCGGAATTGATTGATAGAGCACGAAAAGCACAGAAAATCGCAGAAGGGTTTTCACAGGAAAAGGTAGATGAACTTACTGCTGCAGTAACATGGGAAATTGCAGCTAATGACGAGCTTGTACAGGAATTAGCAGAATTCTCATTTGAAGAATGCGGCCTGGGCGATGTGGCTTCCAAGTTTGCTAAAGTAAGCGGCAAATGCCGCGGCGTCTATTATGATGTTAAGAATGTTAAAAGTGTAGGCATCACCGAAGAAATACCTGAGAAGGGACTTGCTAAAATCTCTAAACCTGTCGGCGTTATAGGTTCTCTCGTACCCAGTACCCAGGCTGAAATGCATCCCATTTCTCAGGCAATTTTTGTCGTAAAAGCCCGTGATGCTGTTATTTTCTCTCCGCATCCGCGTGGAAAGCTTACAACACTTAAGGCGACAAACCTGCTTAGAGCAGTTATGAAAAAATACGATGCTCCGGAAGATCTCTTTCTTACTATAGAAGACCCCTCAGTTGCAAAGACCAATGAGCTTATGAAACAATGTGACCTTGTAATTGCTACCGGCGGACAGCCGATGGTTAAGGCAGCTTACAGTTCAGGTACACCGGCCTACGGTGTTGGTGCAGGCAACTCAATGATAGTAATAGATAAGGATGCTGATCTGGCTGATGCGGTAGTGAAGATAAAGGCGAGCAAGACATTCGACCTTGCAGCCGGCTGCTCATGCGACAACTCGGTAATCGTTCATGAGGCCGTTTATGATGATTTTATTGTAGAGTTTAAGAAGGTCGGAGCTCACATGCTTGATACTGATGAGAAGGCAAAACTTCTTAAGGCAGTATGGCCCGAATGGCCCGAAAACCATATCATTAACCGCGATATCGTAGCATCTCCGATTGGTAATATCACAGGTATAGCAGGAATCGAAGTTCCTGATGACACCTGTCTGTTGCTCGTCGATGAGGATAAGACCGGAGAAGCAACACCCTTTGCCGGTGAAAAGATGAGTCTAGTGACCACGGTTTATAAGTTCCGTGATATCGATGATGCAATCCGGATCACGAACGAGAACCAGGCCTACTCCGGTCACGGGCATTCATGCGGTATCTACTCGCATACACCTGCAAATGTTGAAAAAATTGCACTTGGAACCTACACAACCCGCGTTGTTGTAAACCAGGCCCAGGCTGCAACCAACGGCGGAAGCTGGACAAGCGGTATGCCCTTTACTCACTCGCTTGGATGCGGTACCTGGGGTGGAAACATCTGTTCTGAGAATATTGAGCTCAAGCATTACCTGAACAACACCTGGGTTATCCGTGAAATAGCGAGTTTCAAGCCCACTGATGAAGAACTCTTTGCCGGTTTCACACCGCGAAAATAAGAACTAAGTAAGGTAGCGATGAGCGAAAAGATGATAACGGCAACTGCTGAGGCGGCTGCCGGATTGATAAAAGACGGAATGACCGTTGCAATGAGCGGATGGGCGATGGCAGGATATCCTAAGGCCGTGCCTGAAGAGCTTGTGTGCCGCAGAAAGGGCGGAGAATCCCTCGCCGTCAATCTTGTTACCGGAGCGAATGTGCCCTGGTTAGACGAGAAGCTCGGCGCTGAGGGCATAATTTCCAGGCGCGCGCCGATGATTGCAAGCCGAACGCTTGCAGCCCAGGCTAACAAAGGCACAATGAGCTATGTTGAGCAGCAGATGAACAAGATGCCGAAACTGCTTAGAAGCGGCAAATTCGGGAAGATTGATGTTGCGGTGGTAGAGGCCCTCGGTTTCAATGAAAATGGGGAGCTTATTCCGACATCATCAATAGGAATGACCAGCCACTTGCTGGATGCGGCTGATTCGATTATTGTCGAGATAAACAAGGCTCAGCCCGAGCTGCTGCGTGAGCTGCATGATATCCATATCCCGGCAGCACCGCCTAAGACGCAGCCGATTCCGATGGTCAGTACTGCTCAGAGAATAGGGCAGACCGGCATAGCGGTAGATAAAAGCAAGATACGGTTCATTGTTGAAACCGATATTCCTGAACGAATGGGCGCCCAGCCTAAGGGTACAGAGGTTACCGCAAGGATTGCGTCCCATTTGTTCAATTTTCTGCAGCAGGAGTACAAAGGCTGGAAGGGTAAGCTTCCGCCGGTACAGCTCGGTTTCGGCAGCATTGCCGATTCAATTGCCGACGCTTTTCAGCATTCAGCCTTTCATGACCTGCAGTTCTACTGCGGCGGTGTAACCGAACCAGTGATGGAACTGCTTGCCTCGGGCAGGGCGTCAGCAGTGTCTGCCGGCGGGCTTGGTATGAGCGAGCGTGTTGAGCAGATTCTGGCAGAGACTCCGAAGCTGTCTGAACGCTTCGTGCTGCGCAACGGCGACCTTACAAATAATGCCGAAGTAATCGGCCGGCTTGGGGTAATTGCCCTTAACACCGGTATCGAGATGGATATCTACGGCAACGTCAATTCAAGCCATATCGCGGGAAGTCGGGTAGTGAACGGTATCGGCGGCGGCGCGGGCTTTGCGCAGAGCGCAGGATTGTCGGTGATGATGATTCAGTCAACTGCCAAGGGCGGTGCGATTTCGGGCATAGTTCCGATGGTCTCGCACCTTGATATCAGCGAGCACGATATAGATATTGTTATCACAGAGAATGGTCTAGCAGATCTGCGCGGCCTGGACGACGTCGAGCGGGCAGATGTGATAATCGGGAACTGCGCCTCGGATGCTTATAAACCGCAGCTGGCCGCCTACCTTGTGAAGGCGCGTGAGAACTGCGGCGGGCATCACCCGCAGCTACCTGATGACGCATTTACATGGCACCGAAGGTTGAAAGAAGAAGGTACTATGCTGGAGAAAGATATATGAGAAAGATAGAGATATATGAGGTAGGTCCCCGCGACGGATTTCAGAATGTTTCGGATTACATACCTCTCGAAACAAAGAAAAAGATTATTGAAGGGTTGCTGACTTCAGGTGTAAGGCATATGCAGATAACGTCCTTTGTCAGTCCGAAGGCGATTCCGCAGATGAAGGATGCAAAGGAGCTGACAGAGTATATCGTCGACAAATATCCCGATGCAGATTTGCTGGCTCTGGTTCCCAACCTACGCGGTGCTCAGGGCGCCTGGGATGCCGGTCTTAAATCCGTATCCTATGTTGTAAGCCTTGGAGAGAGCCATAATAAGGCTAATATCCGCAGAACACATGAGGAATCGCTTGTAGAACTGCTGAAAATCAGAGAGGCTCTGCCTGAGCTGGACATCTGTCTTGATTTGGCTACAACCTTCGGCTGTCCCTTTGAGGGAAAGAAAAATGCGGATGATGTTGTTCCCTTTATAAAGCCCTACATTGATGCAGGATTAAAAACTGTTAATCTCTGCGACACAATCGGAGTTGCGAACCCCGCTCAGGTTAGAGATATAATCGATGCAGTCAGGGTTGAATATTCAGGGCTTGAACTGCAGGTCCACATTCACGATACCCGGAATATGGGAATGGTTAATACCCTGGCTGCAATTGAAAAAGGCGTAGACAAGGTTCAGTCTACTCTCGGGGGCTTGGGCGGATGTCCATTCGCACCGGGGGCTTCAGGGAATCTGGCAACAGAAGATTTAGCCTATATGCTGAATGAGATGGGTTATGAAACAGGAATAGAAATCCCTGCGATGGTTGAACTGGCAAAGTTCCAGGCTGGGGAAATCCCTGCAGGGCAGTTCAGCGGACATATTTATACAATACAGGACAGAAATCAGGAGGAAGAATAATGGGAAATAATAACACAGTTGAATTTATTCAGGAAAAATGTGCGGTTATGCGCCGTGATGTAATAGAGATGGGCTATATTGCCGGAGGCCGTGGCGCTCATTTTGGACCGGCTCTTTCCAGTATTGAAATTATGGCAAGCCTTTTTTTCAATATTATGAATCATGATCCGAAAAATCCGACGATGCCGGACCGCGACAGATTTGTACAGAGCAAGGGACATGCATGTCTTTCATACTACTCAGCTCTCATTGAGTCAGGTTACATTGCAAAGGATCAGAAGAGTACCTTTAAGCAGGATGAGAGCATTCTTTCGGGACATCCAAGCCGAAATATTGAACATGGTATTGAAATATCTTCAGGAAGTCTTGGAAACGGGTTTGCTGTGGCCTGCGGTATGGCAAAGGCTGCAAAGATAAAGAAAGAAAATCACAAGGTATATTGTCTCGTCGGCGACGGAGAATGTAATGAAGGTATTATCTGGGAAGCGGCAATGAACGGCGCAAAGAATAAGCTTGATAATCTTGTGGCTATAGTCGACCGCAATGGTGTACAGCTAGCCGGCAAAACCAGTGATATAATGGATGTTGATCTCGTGGCTCTCTGGAAGGCTGCCGGATGGGAAGTTCTGGTACTTGAAGACGGTAACGATTTACCCTCTATTCTTGAAGCCCTCGAAAAAATGAAAAATTCCAAAAGCGGAAAACCACATGCAATTATTGCTAATACCACCAAAGGTAAAGGCATCTCTTTTATGGAGGGCAGTATCAACTGGCATGCCCGGGTTATGAATAAAGAACAGTATGAGCAGGCTATTTTAGAACTTGAATCAAATTAACCCCCCGCGTCCGATTTGATTTCGTAAATAAACTGAAGGAGATAATAATATGAGTAATGCACCGATAGATAAATTAAAGGAATGGTCAAAACAGGGCCATCGAAACGTACTGGGAGATTCTCTGGTGATGCTAGCCGCCGAAAGACCCGAGATGTGTACCGTGACTGCGGATTTAACGCCGACAGCGCGCTTAACCGGGTTCAGGGATACCTATCCCGACAGGTTTTTTGATGTAGGGATTGCTGAACAAAACATGATTGATTTTACTGCCGGTCTGGCTGTTGAAGGCGTTCTTCCATATGCGGTTGGGCTTGCGGCAATAGTCCCGATGCGTCCTGCCGAACAGATGAGGGTGACTTTGGGGTATATGAACCTGAATGCCAAGGTTGTCTGTATTGAAGCAGGTGTGCGGTTCGGGCCCCTGGGCAATACACATTACGCTATGGATGATATAGCTGTTGTCAGAGCCATTCCGAATTTTACCGTAATATCACCTTCGGATCCGCTTCAGATCTATAAGACAATCTTTGCTATCGCAGATCATGATGGTCCTGTCTATGTTCGTCTAACCGGCGGTCCCGGATTTCCCGTTATGTATCCTGAAGATTTTGATTTTCAGATAGGTAAAGCTATTGAGTATAAAGAGGGTAGTGACGTTGCGTTTATTTCTACCGGTTCGATGCTTGGTGCTGCTGTTGAGGCTGCGAATACTCTTGAGGGTAAGGGTATTTCAACTCGGGTGGTTGATATGCACACTATTAAACCTATCGATACCGATATGCTTGATAAGGTCTTTGCTGAAAACAAGTTGGTTGTTACAGTTGAAGAACATACCCCCATCGGAGGTCTTGGCGCCGCTGTTGCCGAATATAAAACTGGGTTTGAGAATACTCCAAAACAGGTTATGGCAAGTCTTGGAGACAAGTTCCAAAAGCTTGGAGATTATGCCTTTCTGTTAAAGGAAAACGGGTTGACTGCGGCTGGTCTCGCAAATTTGGCTGAAGCTAATTTTTAAGTATTTCTTTGAATATTAAATAATTACAGGACTGTTGGGGGAATTCCCGGCGGTCCGATTTTTGTTACATTTTTACAAGTTCTCCACATACATAGGCTTCATATGCTTTATTGGCTGTTTCACAGACCATTCTGGAATCGTAAGCAGTCATCTCGGGTTTTCTGCCTTCTTCTATGCAATTAATGAATTCCTGAATTTCTATCTTAAACGCTTCTCCGAATCTTGAAATGTAGTCATCCATGCATTCGGAAAGAACTCCGTCTTTATTGTATATATTGATCCTGTCTTTTCTGGGTACAGGACTTATTCTCAGGATGCCCTCGGTTCCGACTATCTCTGTTTCGATATGACTACCGTGAGGAGCTGTACGTCCAGTGTAGAACATCGCCATTAAATTATTTTTAAATTTCATGAGTGTGCAGGCATTATCAATATCATTGTATTTTTCAAATTCTTTGTGTTTGTAGCATCCGCCGATCGTTCTTATGTCTTCTGCTTCAGTTCCGAGCAGCCAGCGGGCTAGATCGATGTCATGAACAATCATTTCTGAATACCAGGCTCCGTTATTCTCACCTCGCTCCGGAGCACTCTCTACACCGCTGTCATGGTCCAGGCTGTACCCGCGGAACATAATCGGCTTGCCGATAAGACCGGCATCAATTTTCTGCTTTGCTTCAGCGTATGAAGGATCGAATCTTCTCATATAACCGGTCATCAGAATTTTACCCGGATTTCTCTCAGAAGCTTCCTGTGCAGAGATCGCCTCTTCAGTAGTAAGGGCAAGAGGTTTTTCAACGAAAACATGAAGATCTGCGTCAATTGCTTTCATTACAAGCGGAAAATGAGAATTAACAGAGGTAACGATCAGTACAGCATCAAGTTCATCATTTTTCAGCATTTCATCGAAGTTGTTATATGAATATTTAATGTTATGCTTTGCATTGAACTCATCCAGTACTTCCTGACGTCTTGCGCAGACAGCTATGAGCTCCGCATTGGGAGCATTGTAAATGATATTTTCTGCATGAGTGGTTCCGAGCGTTCCCAGTCCAATTATTCCTAGTTTTACCATCGAGATCTCCGTTATTACTATTTTTTACAGGTGGTTTTTCGAATTATCAGCTCAGGTTCGAGAAGGATTCTCTGCGGATAATGTTGAATATTTTCCGCGTTATTTTTTATTTCATCGAGCAGGAGGTTTACCATTATTCGGCCGATACTGTGCTTAGGCTGTTTAACTGTTGTAAGTTGAATCTGTGGCATACTGGCAATACCGATATTATCGAAACCTATTACTCCGATATCTTTACCCGGGCTGATGCCGTTTTCTTCCAGATATTTAAGAACCCCCAGGGCCATGACATCATTGTTAGTGAAGATCGAATCAATATCTTTATGTTCTCTCAGCAGTTGTTCGGCAAGAATATAACCGCTTTCGATATCATACTCTCCGAAACAGAATTTCGAGTCGTCGATTTTCAGGTTGTGTTCGATGAAGGCCTGTATAAATCCCTTGCGCCTGTTTATACTTGCACTCGAGTTTTCAGGTCCGTTGATTATGGCGCTTCGTCTGTAGCCGCAGTCAATAAGATGCTTAGCTGCGATATAGCCGCCTTTGATATTATCGGTACTGACGGAGCTGAATTGATTATTAGCCGCCCAGCTTTCATAACCGACTACCGGAACGTGGGCTGTATCTAACAATATAGTATTCGAATCGCTGACTGATTTTACTATAAATCCGTCTACTTGTTTCTGCTGTACAGCATTTATATAGTCAATTTCTTTATTGCGGTCCCAGTTGGATATACATAAAAAAACATCGTAATCATTTTGATTCGCAGTTTCTATGATGCCCGTGGTTATTGCACCGAAAAGAGGATTGATTATATCCGGAATAATCACGCCTAATGTTCTGGTAGTTCTGCTCACAAGTCCTCTGGCGATTACATTTGGTCTGTAACCCATTTTTGCGGCCGTCTTCATGACCAGCTTTCGGGTCTCTTCGCTTACACCGGGTTTATTGTTCAATGCTCTGGATACCGAGGAAAAATTTAGGTTAAGTTTCTGTGCAATATCCTTTATGGTTACTTTCATCAAGCAAATACTAATATTGTTTTACTAAAGCTGTAAAGTAAAATTAAAAGAATTTACGTCAAAATGGTGTAAATCGTTTACTTATTGCAAAAAATAGGGATATAGTGGGGCAAACGTTTGATTGTTGGAGGTTGTTATGAACATGAAATTCGCAATTGCACCGGGAGCTTGGGGGATAGAAGATCCTGCAAATCCTGATAACCCTGAATGGACGAGGGTTCTCGATGATGCAGGCAAATCAGGTTTTAAAGGGGTAGAATTAGGTCCATATGGTTATTTGCCGACTGATTCAGTCATTTTGCAGGATGAGCTTTCATCTCGCTCCCTCAAGGTCGTGGCCGGCACAATTTATGATGATTTGACGGGTAGAGAAAATTGTGATGCTCTGTTGAAAAAAACACATGATATCTGCAGATTGGTATCTAAAGTAAACAATGAAAATGATACTATATTTCTTGTTATCATCGACGCGGTTAAAGATATCCGAAACAATACAGCCGGGCATCCGGAACTTGCGGTAAGACTTGAGCCGGATGGATGGAAGATTATGATGGAGAATATCATAGATATCTCAATAATTGCCAGAAACGAATATGGTGTAAAACCCGTTGTTCATCCCCATGCAGGCGGATTTATTGAATTTAGGGATGAAACCGAGCAGCTGCTCAATGATATAGCATCAGATAAGGTTGGTTTATGTCTTGATACAGGGCACCTCTATTATGCCGGTGATGATCCGGCTGCAAGCCTGATTGATTTTGCTGAGCGGCTGGAATATGTTCATTTCAAGGACATCAACCCTGATGTTTTTGAGATTGCGGTTAAACAGCGGATGGGCTTTTTTGATGCATGCAATAGAGGCGTTATGTGTTCTATCGGTCGGGGCAGCGTAGATTACAAAGCAGTTTTCAACGCCCTGGATAAGTTGAAATACAATGAATGGATAACCATTGAGCAGGAGAGGGACCCGAAATTATGGAAGGGAGCGCTCGACGATGTAAAACTAAGTTATGATTTTTTAAGCAAAACTGCCGGTGAAATTCAGCAATAGAAATAGAATTTGCGATAGGGGAAAAAATAATATAAAAAATGTAAGAAAAAATTTGACAAAAAGCAGAAATCAGTTAATAATATGAGCAAACGTTTGCTGTACATACACAGCGGTTAGCTGCTCAGTTGAGCAGTAAAAATAAATCGGAGGCAAAAAATTATGAAAAAACTGACATTAGTATTGGTAGTACTCAGCATGCTTGTACTTCCTATGGCTGCATTTGCAGCAGGTCAGCAGGATGACGGAGTTGTAACAATTGGTGCTGCAATGAGTAGTTTTGCAGACAAGGGTCAGACTTACCTACAGGACGGCGTTAGAGCATTCGACGCAGAGAATGATGATGTTGAAATCCTTATGACTGATGCAAAAGACGATCCGGCTGTACAGCTGAACCAGGTAGAAACTCTCCTTACTAAGGGTGTAGATGCGATTCTTATCGTACCTGTTGATATCTCAGCTCTTAAGCCTGTTTTCGCTAAATGTAAAGAAGACGGTGTTAAACTTGTTATTGCTAACAGAATGCCTGCAGAAGAATTCCACGGTGACTTTGATGTATACACCGGTTCAGAATCAATTCAGGCTGGTCTTCTCCAGGCAGAATGGGTTGCTGAAGCTATGCAGCCGGATGGTGGAACCGTTGGTATCCTCATGGGACCTCTGGGACACGAAGCCGCTATGATGAGAACTGAAGGCAACAAGCAGATTATGGCAAAATACGACAACATTGAAATCGTAATGGACGCAGTAGCCAGCTGGGACCGTGCAAAGGGCATGCAGACTGCAGAAAACTGGATACAGAGCGGTGCCGGACTTGATGCTATTCTTTGTAATAACGACGAAATGGCTATCGGTACTCTTCTCGCAGCAGAAGGTGCGAATTTAGCTGACGAAGACATCATCATTGCAGGTATTGATGCAACTCCAGATGCTCTTGAGTACCTCGGAGAAGGCCTTGACGTGACTGTTTTCCAGAACATGAATGCACAGGGTTACAACGGTGCAGCAGCATGTTACAAACTCGTTAAGGGTGAAGCAGTAGAAAAATGGGACTGGATTCCGTTTGAACTCGTTACAACCGAGAACATGGCTGAATACAAATAAGCATAGTTTACAGTAATTGAGAGGGGGAGCGGAAAGCTCCCCTTCATTTTAAGAAAGCGATTGTTGTTTTAATAACGGGAGTAAGTCGTTATGAGTAATGAATATGTCCTGGAGATGCGAAATGTACACAAATCGTTTCCGGGTGTTAAAGCATTAAAAGGTGTAAACCTTACAATAAAGAAAGGTTCTGTACATGCTTTGATGGGAGAGAATGGTGCAGGGAAATCTACCCTGATGAAGATTCTCTATGGTATTTTTCATCCTGAAGAAGGCGAGGTCATCTTTAAGGGTAAGCCTTACGAGGTGAAAAGCCCCATCGACGCCATTAACAAAGGTATAAGTATGATTCCGCAGGAGATCAGTCCTTGTCCGAATCTGACGGTTGCCAGTAATGTATTTTTAGGGAAAGAGTTGACCGCTAAAAGAGGAGTTAAGCTGCTCAATCAGAAACAGATGGTAGAGGAAACTCAGATCCTTTTTGATGATTTAGGAATAGACATTGATCCTTCGGTAATGATGTCTGAAATAAGTATTGCCAATGCACAGCTTGTGGCCATTGCTACAGCTGTTTCCTATAACGCGGATCTGGTTATTATGGATGAACCGACATCTGCATTAACCGAGAAAGAGATCGATAAACTCTATGATATCATTCGTGATCTCAGAGATAAGAAAAAAATCGCAGTTATATATATATCCCACAAGCTGGAAGAGGTTTTTACCATCTGCGATGAGGTTTCTGTTCTTCGTGACGGAGAGTACATCGGTACGGATGTTATAGAAAACTTTGATAAAGATCGTCTGATTTCCATGATGGTAGGCCGCTCAATGGACGAATTCTTCCATAAAGAAGACGCAAAGATCGGAGATGTTCTGCTTGAAGTCAAGGATCTTAATCTGAGCAGAAAGTTTAAAAACATAAGTTTTAAGCTCAGACAGGGAGAGGTCCTCGGATTAGCCGGGTTGATGGGTGCCGGTCGAACGGAAGTAATGGAAGCCCTATTCGGTTACATTCCTCCTGAATCAGGAGAAATTTTCATCCATGGTGAAAAGGTCGAAATTAAAGAGCCTATTGATGCAATAAAGCATGGAATAGCCTTTGTTACTGAAGACAGAAAGCTGACGGGTATTTTTCCGGAATTGTCAATTAAAGATAATATGATCATGCCGGATATTGATAGCTATCTGAAAACCGGACTTCTTGACAGTAAAAAGATCAATGAAAACTGTCAGTCCCAGCGTGAAGCAATTGCGATTAAAACACCGAC
>DMKD01000027.1 GCA_003454605.1 Spirochaeta sp.
CGATGTCAAATCCGTCTTTGCGTAAACTTATCTCATGCCTCTGCGCTGAGATATCAGTCAGAAGAGCCGGAGTTTTCTGAAGCAGGGGTTCTCCGTCAATCAGGATATCCGCGTTGATAGGATTAGAATTGATGAAAAGGATAGACGATTCGACGGTTTCTACGGGTTCTTCAAGTGCTTGTTCCGCAGTTTCATCTGCAGCTGCATTGGCCGCGGTGAAAAGAAGCAGAAGGCAAATAATCATTGCAAGATTTGTTTTCCAATACTGATGCATATTAAATAATAGTATCATAAACGGCATTTTTTACAAGAACATTGGGGAAAATTGATAATTTATTGTTAAAAAGCTGTCTTGACAAAAAAATGAAAGGCCGATAACTTCAATATATGAGTCAGAGGACAGAAAATAATTTAACCATCGCGGCGGCGGCAGCTATTTTGACTGCGGTGTGATATTTGTCCTGATTAAGCCGCAGTCGAAGACGGATGTCTTTTACGGCTCGCGGAAATTATATTGAAATGCAACCGGCGGGTCTCCAGGCTCAGCCGGTTTTTTATTATGTCGAGGTGTCCCGCCTTCCATGGCGGGTTTTAAAAGGAGAATAAAATGAGACGCGAAATTGTACATGTCGGAGCTGAGCAGCTTATCTATGAGATCAGGCAGATAGTCGGAGTAGCGCATGAGATCGCGAAACTCGGAAAAGATATCAAATGGGAGAACATCGGGGATCCCGTTGAGAAGGGGCTCAAAATCGAACCCTGGATGAAAAAGATAATAACCGGGCTTACCTCCGAAGATAAAAGTTACGGCTATGCAGACAGCCAGGGCGTGCCGGCGGTGAGGAAATTTCTGGCTGATATGGCTAATTCAAGAGACGGTGCAAAAGCTGCTGCCGATGATATAATCTTTTTTAACGGCCTCGGTGATGCCGTGGCTAAAATTTTTGGTTTTCTCAAGCGTGAAGCACGTATCATAGGACCGTCTCCCGCCTATTCTACTCATTCATCAGCAGAAGCAGCTCATTCGGGCTATGAACACCTTACATATAAACTTGATCCTGACAATAGCTGGCTGCCTGATTTGGAAGATCTCAGAAATAAGGTGCGGTATAACGATTCGATTGCAGGAATCCTTCTGATCAACCCGGATAACCCTACCGGAATCGTGTATTCACGCGAGCTTCTGCAGGAGATTGTCGATATTGCGGCCGAGTATGATCTCTTCATTATTGCGGACGAAACCTACTGTAATGTTGTATTCCCGGGAGTGGAATTCACATACATAAATGAGGTAGCGGGTAGGGTTCCGGCAATTTCAATGAAATCGGTGAGTAAGGAATACCCCTGGCCGGGCGCCCGCTGCGGCTGGCTTGAAGTGTATAACCGCGGTGAGGATGAGGAGTTCAACACCTATGTGCTGAGCCTCATCAATGCAAAACGTCTGGAGGTCTGTTCGACAACCTTGCCTCAGCTGTCTATTCCGCCTATCATGGGAGATAAGCGGTATCTGGAACATATAAGAGTCCAGTCGGAAACCCTTGCCGCACGGGCTGCTGAAGCATATTCAGTAATGAAAGATATCGAGGGAGTGCAGGTCATTCTGCCGCAGGGAGCTCTCTACTTTACGGTGCTTTTCGAGGAAGGGGTGCTCAATGAGCGTCAGAAGCTTGAGATCCCGGAACCCGACATCAGAGCATTTATAGAAGGTATAACGGCCGGTTCAGCCCTAGATAAGCGTTTTGTTTATTATCTGCTAGGGGTTGAAGGAATATGTGTCGTGCCGCTTACAGGGTTCTGCTCGGCTTTGAAGGGGTTCAGATTCACCCTGCTTGAAACTGATGACAAAAAACGGACCGGCATATATACGGCAATCGCAGACCGGGTTAAGGAATTCCTGGCGAGCAGTAAATAGCCTTCGGGGAGGATGGTTTGATAGCGATAGTGGGAGACCTGCACGGCAACTCCGAATCTCTGTATCTGATAACCGCCTCTCTGGGATTGACTGACAGTAATCTTGACTGGGCAGCGCAAAACTGCAGCCTGATTATTACCGGAGATGCTTGCGACCGCGGGTATGATTCCGCTTCCATCTATAAACACATGATAAAATGGCAGGCTCAGGCTCCGCGGCTTGACTCAGAGGTAATCTTTCTTATCGGAAATCACGAGATTATGAATATTCAGGGGCAGCTGTATTACAACACCTATGAAGAGACCGCATCCTACGGTGATGGTAAGTCAGACGGATTCATAGAGAAGCAGCAGGCGTTCGCAGCCGGCGGCTGGCTGTATGAATGGCTGGCAGAACAGCCTTTTATCATAGCAAGGGGTCCCTTCATCATAGCTCATGCTGATTTTCCTGCAGCCTATCGAAACCTGACAGTAAAAGAGATAGATAAGTTAAGCAGGCGTATTTTTTCGGGCTCAGGGGCTTTGTTTTCCGAACCTGACCCTCTTCTCTGGTCCAGGAAGGCAGGATTGATGCCGGATTATGAGGAGGCTCTAAAGGATTTTCTTGAGCAGAACAATGCACGCAGCTGGGTCTGCGGTCATACTCCGTCAGTAAGCCGCAGAATGCGGCGGTTGTTTGATAACCGGTATATCTGCGTTGATACAGCTATGATGCTGGGGCCTGAGAATACCTCTGTGCTGGTCTTTGAGAGTGACGCTCTTCAGGCTGTCTACTATGACGCAAGAGGTGGATCAAGAATTGAAACCCTTACTCTCTGATGCTTACGGTAATTGCAGTCGGATTATGATCTGAGTGTTCGAATCTAAGATTGTAGGCCTCTACTTCATCCACCCTGAGATTGGGTGATACGAGAAATCCGTCGATTATACATGTGAAATTCTCACCAGCCTTGTACGGTTGTTCGAGGGTTCTGGATGTTGGAACTTCAGAGTCATAACACCATTGCCAGTTTTCAGGAGTCCATCCATCGGGAATTGACTGCAGCCAGAACAGATGCTCTTCGGCGGTTGTATAATCTCCGAAGGCATCTTTTCCAGTTCCCGGAAACATGGAATTCCAGTCGCCGCCGACAACGACATAATGACCTTCGCTGTAGAGATCTGTGATTAGTTTTTTCAGATAATCAAGCTGAAGCTGCCTCATCCCTCCGTCACCGTAGGCTGTGAGATGGACATTAATAATATACCAGTTTTTCCCTTCTACGGGAGAGGGTATGCTGCTGATGAGAGCGCATCGTTTAAGATGGAATATTTTAACCGGCCATGAAAAACTGCCGGGAAGCTGCCGCCGCTCGGCCGCATCAACTGAAAAACGGGACATCAGGGCAATGCCTGATTCAACTTTTCCTATTGGGGCTTTCACGGGAACAGGAACAAAGGGGCTTTTAAAGTTTAAAGCATAGTAAATCTCATAGTTTTTAAGCGCTGAGGAGGCAGTATAGACCTGATCAACGCGGAATGAGCGCTTTGAACCGCTTTCTATCTCCTGAATCATACAGATATCGGCTTCCTGTCTGTCGATAAAGGCTATAACTTCATCAAGAGATTCGCGTTGGTTTTTAAGGGGTGAAGGAGCAGTTGATGTGCCTCCTTCCATGAAAAAATCCATTTGCGAATCAAGACCGCAGTATCCGATGTTCCATGAGAGGATTCTCATCCCGCCTGGGGCTGCATTTTCTGCCTCAGAGCCGTAAACAGGGCTCAGAACGGTGTTTTGCTCGGGGCGATATTCAGTTATGACAAAAAAAAGCAGCGTTAAAAGCAGGATTGCTGCGACTGCTGAAATAATAATTGCTGTAATTTTTAGTATTTTCATTATTTTTAGTATTTATGTAACCTTTATTATAGTGTGTTGTTCCTATTTATGAAGCGTGGAGTTTTTTTTCATTAACCTCCTTTTTTTAGATGTTCCCCCCAGGGTTTTACTACCTCCTTTCCCCTGGGGGGCTTTTTTTTAATAATTTCCTGACGAAGTCAAATCTCACCTCCAAGAAAGATTCAACCTCTGCGGGAGGGGTAGCCTCCCGGTCTAAACGCATCCTTTTTTAATCAACCTGAGAACTATGTATATTAGATAAGTAAATCAAAGAATTGTTTCCTCATTTCTGATGATTAGATCATTTTATAACAGAATCATGAAAATGCAAGAAAAATCTTAATAAAAACATGAATATTATAATCCGATAATTCTCTATCTGTAGAAAACGCATATGTGACAGTCTTATTAATAATTATCACTTGTAATCAGATTCGAAATATTTTAATCTTAGTTATGCAGTGGGAAAATATAAGGAAGGATCCAAAAATCATTGAAAACTATCAGCTCTTAAATGAGACGGGGCTTCTAGAACATATTGAAAGTATGAGAATTGAGAATGTCGGCTTGAATAATCTGCTTAACGAAGCTTTTGAGATTTCCCGACAAGAATCTGTTGAGGAGTTAGTTAACTTTGTAATTAAATGCCTCTCAGATAAATTTATTCCATCCAGCCTTATTTTTGTTCTGAATCAGGGAATTATGGTAAACAGGATAAAAATCCTTGCATATAAAAACCTTAAAGCGATCGAGTCAAATCTGAAAGTTGACACTTTAGATCCTTATGAGAAGTTCTTCAGGAAATATACCGGAACCACAAGTTTCATGATATTTGAGCATGAAATAGGAAATCAGGATCTTGTCACTCCATTTGAAGATTTTAATCCTGAAATAATAGTTCCCGTCATTGGCCGAACCGGTTTATACGGAATTATTCTCTTTGGCCCCAAGGTTCTTGGGCCTGAATATACTGCAGATGAAATATCATATTTGGATAAGCTGATAAAGTTTACCTCAATCGGTATACAGAATAACATCCATTATGAGCATTCGGTCAGAGAGCCTAAGACCGGTCTGTATAATCATAATTTTTTCATCAGAAGACTGGATGAAGAAATCGCCAGGGCAAAGAGAGCCGGTAATTCATTTTCCATCATTATGCTCGACATAGATAATTTTAAACAGTTCAACGATAATTACGGACACATGGCCGGGGATGAGATAATTTTGCGGCTTGCCGCAACGATCAGATATGTAATGAGGGAAGAAGACATCATTTCCCGTTTTGGAGGGGAGGAGTTCACCGTCCTTCTCCCTGAAGCTGAAGGTGAAAACGCCTGGGCTGCCGCTGAAAGACTGCGTAAAGAGGTTGAAGAAATGACTGTTGATTATGGAAGGCAGAGTCTGCATATTACGATAAGTCTGGGCATAGCAACCTTTGACGGTGGCAATACTGAGAATTTTGATCTAATTGAGCAGGCCGATGCCGCATTATATATATCCAAATCGAAGGGGAGGAATCAGACCTCTGCTTCAGCAAGTAATGGATAAGAACAATACAGCCGATGGGTGCACGACAATTTCGTTA
>DMKD01000332.1 GCA_003454605.1 Spirochaeta sp.
AGAAAATTTCTTGAATCACTTGATCAGGAGAGGGCGAGAGCATTCAGATACGATGAGAAACTATCTTTCATCATGATCGACATAGACCACTTCAAGCGTATCAATGATAATTTCGGACATGATACCGGCGACAGGGCTCTGATTCGCTTTGCCGACATAATCCGCTCCAGCCTGAGAGAAACTGATATTGCCGGCAGACTTGGAGGCGAAGAATTCGGTATTATCCTTCCGTTGACCAATATTAAACAGGCCCTCATTGTCGCGGAACGAATCAGATTGCGCATCGAGACCGAGACCGGATCAAAAGAAGCGGATGTCCCGCCGTTCACAGCCAGCTTCGGACTTGCTCAGTTCAATAAAAATAAGGATAGTTCAGACCTGCTTACCCAGAATGCCGACAAAGCACTTTACAAAGCGAAAGAGACAGGCCGAAACAAGATATGCACAGCAGAGGAAGCATAGGAATGATCGAATACAGTATAATTGTTGCAGCAGCAGATAATCTTGCCATAGGCAAAGAGAATTCCATGCCCTGGCATGTACCTGAAGATCTCAAACTATTTAAAAGACGAACCATCGGAAACATAATCATAATGGGAAGAAAAACCTTCGATTCGATAGGACGTGCCCTTCCTGACCGAAGAACGATAGTAATTACTTCCACACCCGAAAAATTCAATGCTGTTCATTCGGCGGACAACCTTCTTGCCGTTGATTCACTTGCCGCAGCGCTGGAGGTTGCCGCAAAGACAGCAGGAAAACAGATCTATGTCGCGGGAGGGGCAAGCATTTATGCCCAGGCAATAGAGGGGGCTTCGAAGCTCTACCTGTCAAGAATTCCCGGTGATTTTGAGGGTGACACCTATTTCCCTGATTTCAGGGACGGCAGCTGGAACCTGGAATCAAGCGAGCAGCACAGCGGCTTTATACTTGAAGTATATCTGAAGAAACAATGATCCCGGCGCGGGCTGAACTGGCTTCCCTGACTGCTTCAATGAACTCCTCAGCCTGAGAAACAGGTACATAGCCGTCTATATCCACTGCGGTGCCGAAGTCTTCGTTATTAATTCTACAGTCATGTTCAATGATTATCGCCTTAAGAGGCTGATAAAAATGGTAATCAGCCGAAACGGTAAACGCCCTGTATTTGATAAGTTCCCTTGTTTTCAACCGGTCTAAACTGCCTGCGGCTGATTCGGAATAGGCTTTCACAAGCCCCCCGGTACCAAGTTTAGTACCGCCGTAATAGCGGACTATCGTCAGCATGATATTCGTAATCCCCCGCCCCTTAAGGACTTCAAGCGCCGGCTTGCCCGAGGTACCCGAGGGTTCTCCGTCATCGCTCATCCCCATATACTGCCGATCATCGCCTGTAATAAAGGCATGAACAACATGGGCCGCGTCGGGATGCTCAAGGCGCCTCTGTTTCAGCATCAGACGGGCCGCTTCGGGTGATTCGACTGGGCTCGTTTCCGCAATAAAATGTGATTTCTTGATTATCAATTCAAAGACAGATTTACCGTCGGGGATCAGCATAGATTGATATTACCGTATAAATCTGCCGTGACCAAGACCCCTCTGCCCCATTGTCTTGGATGGAATATTCAGGCTATAGTTAATTAACGGATGAAAAAAAACCTGCTGATAATCACAACCTTTTTTCTGAGCATCCTGTCGCTGCTGTTCAACTCAGGCAATACGGGCGACCCCTCATATTTTACAATGAGAGTGATCGATATTCTGATCCTGCTGATCATCACCGCAGAACTCATCAAGGGATACCGGACAGCCAAGTACAGACAGCAGTTCATATTACGTAATATTACTTTGATCATATTTTCCGGTGTTTATCTGCTTGCATTGAGCAGCCTCTTTATCATAGATTTCACGAAGGGGCATCTGCCATATCTCAACCTCTCTGTAATCGTAATCAGAAGCCTCTATCTGCTTTACCGCGGATTTGAAAATATAAAATCTCTTGAACAGGCGTTGTCGAGACTGAACGACAGGCCGGCAATATCCATTATTTCAAGCTTTTTTGCAATGATCATGCTCGGCACCCTTTTGCTCATGCTGCCGTTTTCAACCGCAGACAGAACCGGTCTGCCGTTCATCGATGCCTGGTTCACCGCAACCTCGGCGGTTTGTGTTACCGGGCTGATCGTTGTTGATACGGCAGCCGCCTTCAGCATTGCCGGAAAGGTAATCATTTTAATGCTTATCCAAATTGGCGGTCTCGGGATAATGATAATCACCTATTTTTCAATGTTCATCCTCGGACGAAAGGCAACTATCGAAGAAAAACAGCGACTGTCATTTGTAATTAGCGATACTGATATCTCCGGAATCATATCGACTCTCAAAAAGATAATATATCTGACATTTTCAATCGAGGCTGTAGGAGCGGTATTGCTTTTTATAGGACTGGGCGGCTCGCTCGGATTCAGCGGACGAACGGCTTTCTCAGCCGTATTTCATTCCATTTCAGCCTTCTGTAATGCCGGATTCTCGCTCTTTTCCAACAGCCTTGAAGGATTCGCCTCGAATCCTTTTGTCATATTTACAGTCAGCCTGCTGATTATCCTCGGAGGATTGAGCTTTGCTGTAATCTTCAACGTCCGAGACTTTATAAATCCATTCTCAAGGGTCAAAAAAATCAACCTGAATACGAGGGTCGTTCTTATCTGGACCGCAGTTTTACTGGTATCAGGCTTTTTCATCTTCTATGCGGCCGAGCACGGCGGCAACCTTAAAGATTATTCTACGGGGACTCAGTACCTTGCCGCCTTTTTTCAGTCGGTCACCCTGAGAACGGCAGGTTTCAATTCGATTCCATTTTCACATTTCAGGACCGGCACCATTCTCATTTTCTGTCTCTATATGTTTATAGGCGCAGCTTCAGGGTCTACAGCAGGCGGGATCAAGATAAACACGATGGCGGTCATGTTTGCCTACCTAAAAAGCATGCTTACTAATTCTCCGCACGTCACCCTCTACCGGCACCAGCTTTCCCGAACCAGGGTTCTGCGGGCTTTCGTCGTTTTTCAGTATGGAATTGCTGCAGTATTCATCGGTTCGACAGCCCTTGCGCTGTCGCATGACGCATCGCTCAGAGATATCATATTTGAAGCTGTTTCAGCCTTCGGAACGGTAGGCCTGTCAACGGGAATGACATCGGTACTCAACAGCTTCGGAAAAGTCGTTATCATATTTCTAATGTTCAACGGCCGGCTGGGGCCGTTAACGATTCTTTCTATATTTTCAGGCAAAACTGATAAATCCGGGGTAAGATACCCTCAGGGTGATATTTTAATAGGATAGCAGTATGAAAAACAGTGTATTTATGGTAATCGGGCTCGGGACCTTCGGAATGCAAACCTGTCTTGAACTCTCGGCAAGGGGCTCAAGGGTGATAGCAGTAGATAATAATCCTGATCTCATCGAAAAAATCAAGGATGAGGTGACCCGGGCGGTGCTGATAGATTCAACCGATGAACTGAATCTTTCCGATCTGCCTGTAGGCGATATAGATATGGCTGTAATTGCAATCGGCAATAACATTGAAGCCAGTATTCTGACAACGGCACTCTTGAAGAAGGCCGGTGTTCCCTACATAATTGCCCGGGCCGCTTCCGAGCTCCACCATCGGGTATTGAAGCAGGTGGGTGCTAACGAGATACTCGATATTGAAAAGACAGCCGGCCGGCAGCTTGCAGAAAAAATTCTGTCTCCCGATATCCTCGACAGTGTTCCCATCACAATGGAGATAAGCATTGCCGAAGTATTTCTTCCCGAAAGTTTCAACGGCAAGTCGGTGGCAGATATCGACCTGCCCGGCATGATGAACCTCAACATCTCGGCAATCAAGCGCGAGAAGATATCGGTGGATGAGGAAGGCAACCCCGTTTCAAGCGAGCGCGTAGTTTTCCCATCCCCGGATACCATCTTCGACAACGGAGACATCATGATCGTTATCGGCCGCAACGATGATATCGCAAAACTGAAGGGAATTTAGGGATGCTGTTAATCAGGAGATCAATCACTTTAATACTGTTCGTACTGACAGCCGCGTCGGTTATAATCATTGCGTCATCGGCCTACAGTTTTCTTACTGCGGCAGGAGGAATGAGCGATGACGCGCTGCGCTTCCAGGCCGAGAGAGTACTTTTCATTGGAATTATTCTGGCCTGCCTGCTGAGCGCGGCATTCACTTTGGTCATTCTCAGGAGCAGGAATATCAGAAAAGAGCTTGATAGGCTGATAGGACAGAACCGGCTGAATCCCGCAGCAACCCGCGACGGTCTTCTGAGGCTCGGCGAAACCGGGCGTAAACTGAATGAACTCTACCGGCAGATTGACGAGGTCAGCGTTATGCGCGGCCTGAAGATCAGCGCCCTCAGTAAAACAGCCGAGTACCTCTGCCAGAACATAGAAGATGCGCTTCTTATAGTCGATGTCACCGGCAGAGTCATTCAGGCGAGCAGGGCCTACCTCGAGACGGAGGGTTTAAGCCGATCCGAGTTAGTAGACAGCCAGCTGCCCCTTCTTTCAAACGGGCTGCAGATGAGCTCAATACTTTCTAGACTTGAGAAAAAACACCTGCCGGTTGAAACCGAAGTAAAAGGCGGCAGCATCCGCTGGGTTCCGATCTTTAACTCAGAGAATGAAATAAGCTACATCGCAGTACATCAGTCTGCAGACAGCCCGAACTGAAGATTATAGAGATTGCTGTAGAACCCCTTCAACTCAAGCAGTTCAGTATGGGTTCCGCTTTCGATTATCCGTCCTGAACCCAAAACAAGAATCCTGTCGGCATCCCTGATTGTCGACAGCCTGTGCGCAATGACGATGGCGGTTCTATCGCGCAGAAGATTGTGCAGTCCCGCCTGAATAAGCTTCTCGGTTTCAGTATCGATACTCGCCGTTGCCTCATCAAGGATGAGCACGGGCGGATCGTGTGCTATAACCCTCGTAAATGCTATCAGCTGCCGCTGTCCGCCGGAAAGATTCGTTCCGCCTTCAGAGAGCTCATGGTCCAGGCCCGTATCGAGCCGGTCAAGCACGGGCTTAAGGCAGGATGTTTCAGCCGCCGCGAGAAGCTGTTCATCGGAAAAATCCCGTCCAAGGGCGATGTTATCCCGGATTGTACCCGAAAACAGAAAAACATCCTGCTGCACAGCCTGCACCGTCCGCCGCAGCAGAGCAAGCGGAAGCTTCCGCGAATCCAGACCTGCGAACAGAATCCTTCCCTCATCAGCATCCCAGAACCTTGCAGCGAGGTTGGCAATCGTCGTCTTGCCCGAACCGGTATACCCGACTATTGCTATAGTCTCTCCTGCAGCGACTTCAAAGCTGACCCCCCTGAGCACGGGCTCGCCGTCCTTATATGAGAACCGGACGTCATCGAAACAGAGGTCAATACCGGCATCCGAATCGAGATCCGTGCAGGCTCCTCCGCAATCGGGAATACGGTCTTCAGTGTCGAGAAGATCAAAAACCCGCTCGCCGCCGGCAATGGCTGACTGCATGATGGTAAACTGCTCGGATATCTGCTGCAATGGTCTGAAAAACTTTCTCACAAGGTCGAGAAAGGCTATCAGAACCCCGAGAGTGACCGTGCCGCGGGTATTGAGCCCCGCACCGAAATAGATTACTGCGGCAAGTGAGAAGGTGCTCAGGAAACTGATAAGCGGCCTGAATACAGCAAATACATACATCTCGGAGAAATCGGCCGTAAGAAGTTCGCTGTTACGGCGGTCGAAAAGGGCCTGTACAGCAGCCTCCCGCGCAAAGACCTGAACGACTTTCATTCCTGAAATATGCTCCGAGAGGAAGGAGTTCACAGCTGAAATCTTCTCTCTGACGCGCCTGTAGGCGGTCCTGGCCCTTCCTCTGAAGATAAGGGTGATAATCATCGCCGGCGGCAGGGTGAGCAGCGTCACAAGGCCGAGATTGACATTCAGGTAAAACAGCACGCCGATTACGCCTGCCATAACAAGAAGGTTCTTGATAAGGGTCATTATCACCGTTGAAAACAGTTCACTGATAGTCTCTACGTCATTCGTAATCCTCGTAACAAGGCTGCCCACAGGCGTCCCGCCGAGGAAGGCCAGAGACTGTCCGGCGGTGTGCTCAAGCAGCTCTACCCGCAGAGTCTTCATTATTCCCTGACCGGCAACCGACATCAGATAAACCTGAACAAAGGAGGCAGCAAGTCCTCCGGCAAGTAGAATCATAAGCATGATGCTGTCGGTTCGGAGCCCGCTAACCGAAACTGTCTCTGCGAGGATATGATTATCGATGCTGTACTGAATAATTACCGGAACGAGAAGCTCGGAAAGAATCAGAACAATCAGGGCTGCCGAGGCAACAATTGTCTGCATCCGATACGGCTTCAGATATGAGACAAGCCGTTTCATAATGATCGGATCAAATCCCTTGATTATCTTATCTTCGTTCATGTTCTACCTGCTGGAGTCTATAGATGCTGCGGTACAGCCCTGATTCTTTAATCAGTCGCTCATGCGGCCCCTTTGCGCTTATCCTGCCGTTCTCGAGCACGATAATAAAATCTGCTGCCGAGAGAGAAGATGTTCGGTTCGAAATTATAATAGAGGTTCTTCCCTTCCGTTTCTCAATGAACTGCCTCAGTATCTTCGATTCGGTTTCGGCATCGACGGCGGAGAGGCAGTCATCAAAGATCAGAATTTCGGGATCGGTAAGATAGGCACGCGATACGGCTATCCGCTGTTTCTGTCCGCCGCTTAAGGAGTGTCCGCGCTCGCCTACCATAGTATCCCAACCGAATGGAAATTCCTTCAGGTCTCGGGCGATGGTCGAAAACTCGGCAGCCTCCATTATCCGCTCATCGGCGGCGTCCCCGGCCGTAAAACTGATATTCTCTTTGATCGTTTCAGAGAACAGAAAGCTTTCCTGCTGAACGAGTCCTACTGATTTGCGGAGGGTTTGAAGATCATAGGTTCTGATATCCCGTCCGCCGATAAAAATAGTCTGCGGAGGAGGATCATAGAGGCGGGGAAGAAGATTTACCAGGCAGCTTTTCCCCGAGCCAGTCCTGCCGAATATACCCACAGCGGCCCCGCGGGGAATGCTGAAACTGATACCCTCAAGCACAGCATCAGTACCCTCCGACCAGCTGAAGTTCAGATCCCGGAAATCAATGTCGCCCACGGGCGCAACGGGAATACCGTCATCGGTCTGAGCGTCGCCTGATTTAATTTCGGGTTCAACATCAAGAAGCTCTCCGATTCGCGACAGCGAGGCCGCGCCGCGCTCAAGCCAGTTTATTGTGAATCCGGCACCCATCATCGGCCAGACTAGAAGGTTCAGATAGCTCAGAACCGCCGCAAAATCACCGGGACTCATCTTGCCGTCCATTACCTGAAGCCCGCCGAACCAGAGCAGCAGCAGGGTGGTACAGCCGGCAAGAAAATTGATAAGCGGGAAAAACAGCCCCCATATTCTTACAAGCGACAATGTCCGTCTTATATATTCGTCATTTGATTCGGAAAACTTTTCTACCGCGTACTGCTCGCGCGACATGGTTTTAAAAACCCTGATTCCCGCAAAGGTTTCCTGCACGATTGAGCTTAGTGCGGCGAAGCCCTCCTGCACCCTTTTTGTGCGCTTTCCGAGCAGGCGCCCCATACCGAGTACGAGAACAGCCAAAACGGGGAGGGGTATGATGATCCATCCGGCGAGAGAGGGGTAATCTATAAACAGAATTACGAGGATGAAGGCGGCCATAAAAACACCGTCGATAAGCGAAACTATCGCCATTCCGCAGGCCATGCGTATTGCGCGCATATCGTTGGTAAAGCGGGCCATGATATCCCCGGTTTTGCGTTCCTCGAAAAATCCGGGCTGCAGTTTCAGTATATGTTCAAACAGAAGACCCCTGAGGCCGCTCTCTATCCTGCGCGCAGAGCCGGTTATAAAAAACCGCCAGCCGAAGCGGCCGATAACAACAAAAAGGGATATTACAACCATGATGACACTGATCCTGAGGATCAGATGCAGATCGGGAGAGCCTGCCGCGATGATATCGACAGCCTCCCTGGTCAAACGGGGAACATAGAGCAGGCCGGCATCGGTCAGCAACAGACAGATGACTCCTGCAATATACATCGGCAGATACTTTTTAAACCAGGGAGCCAGCCGCTTGTACTCACTCAGCATTGCTTTCGGGACCTTCTCTGCTTTGCATTATTTGATTTATCTCATCCTGAAGGGTCTCATATATAAAACCATATATTCTTGTCCTTTTGGCGGAGTCGGTCTTCTGATCGAAGAGTACTACATAGATAATTCCGTCAGTAGTCTCCCTGGAGCCTATCACTGGGCCGGAAACTCTCGCTATTTTACCCCGCAGTTTCAGCTGAATATCATTCAGCATCATATTCTTCTGCAGCTGCTGCTCCATATCAAAAACAACGGCCATCCCGACCGAGCTGATATCCTTTATCCTGCCGGTAAAAAAATTCTCTCCAAATTTCACATTTATTTCCGTATTCTGCAGCGACCAGCAGTCAATGCGGAGGTACTTCCTCCGGCCCTTCGCCTCATTCGCCTCGAGGGTCTTCAGGATTATGCCACGGCTCTGTTCAAGCCCAAGTTTCAGTTTTATAAATCCGCAGGGAACCCCGAGATTCATCAGATAAGTTTCAGCCAGCTCTTTATCATCGTTGTAGGTAAGAACACCCGTCATGGCCGAATTATCGTCAGAGTTGATCATTTCCGAGATGTAATTTTCCCATTCTTCGGCTTTCAGATTCTCATCTATGTTGAAGAATACAATTGGTTCTTCAAATTTACGCACAACCTCTCTGAAGCGTTTATGATCATTTACAAGGTATATTGAATATTCATTAGCAACGAGCTCCTGCATGAGTCCCTGCTGAATGACGGAATGAGGATAGAGAAAAAAAACTTTTTTAGACAGAAAAGTATTGCGTTCCATTACCACTCCTGCTGATTATGATAAAATGATTCTATGATAATTTCTACCTATCTTGGGAATTCAGGCAGGAAATATGAGCGAACCCGCCACAATATAGCCTGGATGATGCTGGAACGGCTCAGCTTCTACAGCCGTCTGAACTGGATCAGTAAATTCAAGGGCGATTATGCAAGAGCAGCAGAGCCCGAAAGTATTCATCTCAAACCCGCCACCCTGATGAACAATAGCGGAGAAAGCCTGGCTGCCGCTCTCAATTTCTTCAAACTCAGCCACCAGCAGCTAATTGTGGTTCATGATGATCTCGAACTGCCCTTCGGCACGATTCAGCTTAAAAAGGGCGGTGGAGCAGGCGGGCATAACGGCCTTCGCTCAATTATCAAACTCACCGGGGGGGCTGATTTCTATCGTTTCCGTATGGGCATATCAAGACCTCCCGCTAATCGCGAGGTTTCATCCTGGGTCCTTAGCCGGTTCTCGCCGGATGAAGAAGCACACCTTGATGATTTCTGTCGGGAAGCGGCTGAGATCTTTGAATCAGCCCTCAGCGGGGGTCTGAAACCGGGTAATAAAACCCAAATATTAAATTTTTAAATCAGGTATTGAAAATCGGCATGCAATCGCATACCCTTAGAAAAAGAGGCTGACTGATGTTTGTTGAAACTGAAATCTGGAATGTTGCACACACTGAACAGGGCTATGCTGTACTTGTAAAACCCATTGGAGCAAACGCCGCTGTGCCTATATTCGTAGGGCAGCTTGAGGCTCAATCCATATTGATTGGAATGGGAAATAACCCGATGCCTCGTCCAAACACTCATGATCTCTTCCTGTCGGGTCTTGTAAAGACCGGCAACACCATCGAAAAGGCTGAGATAACTGAAATTAAAGACGGCATCTTCTATTCAAGAATACATATCCGTAATATCAGCGGTATAGTTGAGCTTGACTCCAGACCATCAGACAGCATAGCCCTGGCTGTAAGGGCTGACTGCCCTCTGTTCATGGCTGAAGAAATAATCGATGAAGCAGCAGTTTCACTCGAGTTCATTACCGAAAAAACTGATCCCCTCAATTCGGAATACGAAGAACAGCGGATGCAGCTGGAAAAAAGACTCGAACGGGCCGTTAACCTCGAGAATTACGAAGAAGCAGCCGAACTTCGGGACAACCTGAAAAAGCTGGATGAAGATTTTTTTTAGGCAGAGCCGCATTTCTATATTCAATAAAGTTCTTGACCTCCGGTTATGCTATAGGTAAACTTGATTTTCATGAGCGGCACAACTTTATTAACCGGCGGATCAAAATACAGCAACCTCATCAAGCGCAAACTCAAACAGGACGGTGACTGTATAGTCCTGCTGTCCGATCCCGGAACAGGCGATTCGGCTGTTTCAGTTACGGATACAGCCCCTGAGAAGCAGGACACACGGGATCTCTCTATTGTTTGGAACAAACGCTCACCGCTTTCTGCAAGAAATGCAGTTCTTTCAGCCTTAAACAGCTACAACACAGTAGAAAAGGCCGTACTAATCTACCAGCCCGGCGACTACAGTAAAACCTTTCATGAAACATCATCGGCAGTCTACGATCTGCAGATCGACCGATGGGTGAAAGGCTACGGATATCTATTAAAGGAAATTATCCAGCTTTTTATTAAACAGCAGAACGGACAGCTCTCATTCATCCTGAATACCGATGGAATGAAAGTGATGACACCACTTGAATCAGCAATATTCAGCTATCTTAAAAGCCTGTTGCAGAATCTCTCGATCCTTTATCAGAATGAGCCGTTTAGAATCTTCTGCTTTGAATCAGATACCGCCCGGCAGGATGAGTTTATAAATTACTTCATCAAGACGACAGCTGAACAGAAATATACCGCCGGAAAGATCCAACGCTTCGCTGATAAAAAAAGCCTTTTCGACTTCAGTAAAAATTAAACCCTCGAAACAACACCTTTAGATTTGGACTCCAAAAGCGGCTTGAGAATTATTAACATCCCCGATTTTAATTACATACTTCTTTGCTATATAGTAAATTAACTAAAATGCCGCTTTTAAAGGAGCTGTAGTTCTCAATTTAGCAGTTTTCTGAGTTGCTGCTTGCAGGTTTCGGCGCCGATAAAAAATTTTAAATGACTTTAGTCATCGTCTTCCGACCATTTTTAAGCGGGGCCGGAGGATGCAAGCAAAGGATTTGTAATCAACTACTGCTAAATTGAGAATTGCTGCCCTCAACATTGAATTTTAGTCATTATTAAGATACTGTATCTCTATGAAAATATGGTTGAAGCTTCTAATAGGAACAGCTGCGGGGATCCTCGCAGGACTATTCTTCCCCGACGTCTGGTCGGACATCAAGGTAATTGAACAACTCTCCACTGTCGCAATCAATATCGGCAGATTTATCATCTTTCCTCTGGTCTTTTTCTCTGTAGTAACCGGGATTCACAGTCTTGTTCAGAAAAAAAAGGTATTGGGAATTCTTAGCAGATCTGTTCTCTATATGGTAATTGTCAGCGCCCTGCTCTCAGTGTTCGGAACAATATCGGTTCTGCTTCTTTCTCCCGAAAGAATCCCGGTGTTTATCCAGGAAAGCTCACACATTACCCTCCCCAGTTTCTATGAAACGATCCTTTCAATCTTTCCAACAAACTTCTTTTCGGTATTTTTTCAGGACGGAAATCAGATTCTTCCAATCTTCATTATGGCCGTTTTAATCGGCTTCAATATGAATTTCGACAAGGTGATCACAAGAGCGACCGTTCAGCTTTTTGAGTCGATATCAGGGATATTTTACCACATCAATTCTTTTATTAACGAGTTGATGGGCTTTTTTATCTTTCCTATGGCCTGGTTCATAACCGAACAGATTATCTCGACTGCCGAGATAGAGGTATTCAGGCAGATGCTGTTTGCAATCGCAGCGGATATTCTGATCCTTGTATTCATCATCTACCCGATTATTCTCTACTTTGCCACAGGCAGAAAGAATCCCTATAAGTGGATCTATGCCGCCCTTGCGCCTGCACTTGCAGCAATAGCATCAGGCGACAGTCTGTTCTGCCTCAGCCTTCAGATAAAAAACAGTTCGGCAAACATGGGCAGCAAGCCGGAAGCCGCTACTGTCAGCCTCCCCCTGCTATCAGTTTTCAGTAAGGCCGGAACAGCAATGGTGACAAGCATCTCATTCATCGTTATTCTGAAATCATATTCGAGCCTTGGTCTGAATTTCTCGGGTGTCATATGGGTATCGACCTTCGCCTTTCTGTCTTCATTCATCGTAGGCCCCTTTCCCGGTACTGGTGTATTCGTCGCGGTATCGCTGCTTTGCTCTATCTATGGACGTGGTATTGAAGAGGGCTACCTTATTCTCAAACCGATACTGCCCATTCTTTTCAGCGCGAGCGTACTCATGGATACCCTGACTAATTCGCTTATCTCCATGGTTGCATCAAGGAATGCCGGACTGCATGAAGAAATCCCGGCGGCTAAATTTAAATAGAGAAACATTAAAGTAGACTTCGAAAAACTCCAGTTTTTAGTAGTCGTCATAAAATTAAAATCGAAATACCATTCCAATTTCGGGTTCAATGACTAGCTGATCATAGAATCCGGCATCATCACCGTCCCAGAGATGGTAAACCGGCAGGTTTGTACCAGCCTTAAGCCTCAGTACAGAATGACCGCCGAAAGCCCAGGAGAAGAATCCACCGGCATAGAAGCCCAGGAACCTTGCTGAGCCGTAATAATATTCGCTTACCGCAGTTTTATGACTTTCTCCATTTTCTTCATCTTCCGCATTCACAGGAATTCGGAATGTTAAAACAGGCGCACCGGTCACCCCTATTGCGATAGTCTCACCGATATCGAAAATTGCGCCGATCTCGGGTCTAAGTTCGCAGTTCAGAACCGAAACAGAGCCCGCAGTTTCATCCGCGGCAGGCACAGCCTTATTATCATCGGTGAGGGTAACTATCGTAGTGTAGAAGCGCAGGCCGGGTTCGAAGTAGAGGATATCGGTAAAGGTCATTGGAACAGCAACGCCGAGCATTGGAGCTACCACCGTGGGGGCGGGGCTTACTTCCACCGGCTCGGCATTGAGGATAATTGCATTGCCGAAGGAAAACTGAATCCCTTCAACGTCTACAGCAAACACCGCGGCTGGAAAAAGAAGAAGTATTATAATGATCGTTATAAATATCCCTATCCTCAAATAAAGCCTCCGTCTGCAATCCATCTATCAATTTAGTATATCACGCATTCTTATCAGTATCATCCCGCTTCGTCCGATAAACGGAAAGCGGGACTCTTCCCAGCACAGCAGCATGCTGTTGTGCTCAACCAGTATATCAGTATATTTAAACCCCTCCGGCAGCGCCGGAAGCTCCCATCTCGTTATATTCGAGCCGCAGACAAAGACCTCTCCATCATTCAGAATGTACCAGGTTTCACCCTCGAAACATGCCTGAAGCTGTACGGGGAGCAGAGCTGCTGTGCCCCTTGCTGCGGAAGCTTTTGAATAATACACGGCGGCAGAAGATCCGGCCCGGGCCGTTGTCAGCTTCAGGTAGATATCGCTGGAAGCTTGCAGGCTCATCCCTGCAGCTCCCTCACGGACAGCGCGGATGAAGCCCCTGAGGGCGAAGGGCCCGGAGTCAATTGTGTTAAGATTGTACTCATCCCTGAAATAGGTTTCATCAATCTCATCAACAGCCCCGCCCTCTGCATCATGGATGATGTATCTGAAACGGGTTTTTTTTTCGTCCGAAAATTTCCAGGCAATGAGACTGCCGTCTTCTTTGTGAATATACTCGACTGGTTCCCATCCGGGGTGTTCGGCTGCGAAACTGTAATCAGGGATCGAAAGACTGAAGCTGTCCAGCTCACCGGCGGTCAGCTCTACAACCACCGGCCCTGCACCCTCAGCATCATCAGCGGAAACCCCCAAATCAAAGAATCGATCTCTGTAGAAGTGAAACCCCGCCCTGTTTTCATCCGCATATACGGTTCCGACGGTAAGACCGCCGGTTCGCTCAAGATAATCTCTGGTGAAACCTCTATCGGGATGAATAAACTCGAAACCATCTGATTTGAACAGAAGAGGATAACCTCCGTTTACAGCAATTACGGTCCCTGCGGGGGTATTAACAAAACCCGCGGGACGCAGCTGTGCAGTCCATGGTTTAAACGTCCTTTCAGGCAGGTTCGCAACAGCCGCTGCAACCTCATCTCCGCCAAGACCGCGGAACTCGATAAGCTCCGGATAGCCGTCTGCCAGGTAGCTGAGCCGCAGACTGCCGGCCCAGGAAGAAAAAGCCGCTTCCTCCAGAGGAGCGGCGATGAGTAATTCAAGTGAAACGGATATAAGCAGAAAGAAGGTAATTAATATTCTTTTTTTCAATGCAGTCGGCAGCTTTATTTGAGATTAATGGTTTCAACCATGTATCTTATACTCGGGCCGACGCCGTCCAGCATCTCTTTCTCTACAACGAAAACAAGTGACTTTTCATCGGGAGCAAACATAACCTGTTTAATTCGATATTTAAACACGTCATCTCTCTTATAATCGGGCAAGCCTAGTTTATAGGTTCTTGTTGTTAATGTCTTGTCTGTTACAGTAAGATCAATGTGGAAAGATGCGCTGGGGTTTTCATCGGTTCCGAACTGCTGCTGAATTAGAGAAACCTTGTAGCTTCCCTTATTCTTAAAATCCCGGAATTCAAGAACATCCTTCGGATCGGCACCATTAATCAGCAGATAAACAATGCGGCCCTTATCGAGATGATTTATATCAAAGCCTTTAACTGTATCGTGATTATCTTTCAGGAGATTGTATAATGCTCCGCTGCCGTCCTGTCCGGGCTGGATATCAGCCGAAAATACTTCCTTGAAAACACCATCCTCTGCGAAGCGGTTCTCAGATACCTTTACGGTATAGATCTCCGCGTATGGGTTTGAGCTTTTATATTCAATACCGTAGAGACCAAACATGAAGTATTCAGAATTATCTGAAAAACCAAGATTTACATATTCAGCCACATCTCCGGCAGAAACAGAGAATGAGCATAGTATTAATATCAGGACAAGAACTATTTTTCTGTTCATTACATGCCTCCATATAGTTTATCGAACATTTTTTTACTTTTCTATAGTAAAATTATTCAACGATATTTATAATAATAGTATGACTTTACGTCTTAGAAACACATTACTGATATCTCTTGCATTTGTTTCGGCGGCAGGTCTGGCGATAATTGCACGAACGATTGTATTTAATGAAAATATCACTGGCGCTTATCTGCTCGAATGGCTTCCGATGATAATTCTGAATCTCTTCGCAACCATTACATGCATCATCATATTCTTCACATTCAGAAACACAGCCTCTTCAGAGATATTCTTTTATTATATTTTTATATTTTCCTTCATTTTCGACATATTCCGCTTCAGCCATCTGCTTACTCCCGCCTTTCCGATTTTTACTGTTTATCCGATGGCTGCTACCCGTCTTGCATACTACGGAAGGTTTGCGGGAGCCCTCTCGCTCTTCAGCGCCGGCTTATTTACAACGGGTCTTGAATATCAGCGGATGAGCATCACCTCATTGATTATCCTTGTGCTGCCGGCTGTACTCGTAATCGTCCTTCCTGTCGATGTAAGCTCATCAGTGCCCGGAGGGACCTGGGAAATAGGTCGTTTTCATGAAATTACAATAGCATTATCATTGCTGCATCTATTCGCGATACTGAATTTTTTAATTGCAGGACAGAAAAATGAAAGCCGGGAGTACCTGATTATTGCCGCAAGCCTGCTGACGGCAATATGCGGTCGTGAGCTGATCTTCTATTTCACGGGATGGGTTCCTGCCGCGGGGTTCATCCTGATGCTCGGCGGAACTATTTCATTCGGGCTGAGAACTCATAGATTATATCTGTGGGATTAAAAAAACTATATCAGTATCAGCGCTACAAGCCCGGTACCGACCGGAATCAGAAGATTATCAACATCTTTGATAGGAACAAGTTCAATAACCGCAGCTGAAACCGCAACAGAAACAGCTGTCGACGTATTCGATGTAATGGCCAGGGTGCTGAAGTAAACCGCTACTGCACATGCAAGAGTTCCTTCGAGAGTCTTTTTACCGAAACCGGGAAGCCTGATTTTACCGAAGAGTTTTCCGACAATACTGGCTGCGCTGTCGCCGAATGCAAGGGCATAGATTGCAACCGCCGCCGCGGCAGACGGATACAGCAGCAGTGCAAGCATTGCACCTACGGCAAGGGAGACCGGACCGAAGACGAAACCGCCCTCATCACGCTTTCTTGCTGCGGCTGCTGTTATTCCGGAAATAACTGCAACAGCCCTGCCGTTTACACGGTAGGTTTCACAGATAGAGTAGGCGATAACTGCCGTGCCGAGCATGAGAATTGTTGCAAGTATGTTTATTGAAGCCGCCGCCGGAACCAACGCGACCATCATATGAATGCTCTTCCTGAATAATTCAGTCCGAACCTCATCATAACTAATCTGTATATTTTTTGTTTTTACCGCAGTACGAATCAATCTGCTGTCACTCATTAACGGAACAACTCCCAAAGAATAATTTCCCAGTGGAAACAATATGCAAGATATATGCCAAGTATGAGTTAATGTTTAAGATAAATAAAACAATGCGGTGTAAAGAATTAGCCGGGCAGTGTCTGGAAAGTTCAAAAAGGATGCAAAACTGTATGAATTTTCATACAAAAACTTTCAAATTTTGCAATGGTTTTCTAAATAACAGCCGGAGAGAAACATGTATCGCTGCTCCTCTCCAGCATGATTATAGCACGCAATCAGGCCTTGTCAATTTTTTCAGCAAGGGTATCAACTATCCCGCTGAGAATCTTCACAGCCTCAGATTCAGGATGAGTAAGAAACACATTCTGGCCCTTATCCTGAGCTTCCATTATGTTCTGATCGATTGGAATTCTCCCGAGGAAGGGAACTTCCAGTTCTGTCGCAGCTTTTTCGCCGCCACCGTTACCGAAAAGATAATGTGTTGATCCGCAATCCGGGCAAACAAATCCGCTCATGTTTTCAATAACGCCGAGAACAGGGACATTGACCTGTTTTGAAAAATTGATACTCTTGCGTGAATCAAGAACGGCAACCTCCTGCGGTGTGGTAACAATAACGCTGCCGTCAATTTCGGGTATGAGTTGGCAGACTGAAAGCGGTTCATCACCTGTTCCCGGAGGAGAATCGACGATCATGAAATCGAGTTCTCCCCAGTTTACATCGGCGAGGAGCTGCTTGATGAATCCCATCTTAAGCGGTCCCCGCCAGACTATAGGAGAATCGGCATCATTACCGGCCATCGCAAGACTTACAACCTTCAGGTTATCTTTTGAAACGGGGGCCTCGATGCCGTCATCGTTCTGATACAGCATGTCATCGTCCATACCAAGCATCTTTGCAACATTAGGCCCATGAATATCGGTATCCATAAGCCCCACTTTATAACCCTTTGCCGCAAGCGCTCTGGCAATGTTTACCGAAACGGTTGATTTACCTACACCGCCCTTACCGCTCATTACTACAATTTTATGTTTGACGAGCTTCATCCTTTCGGCTAAGCGTTCGTCCTGTTCCAGTTGTTCTTTTGTTTTCATATTCCCACCTGATTAATGATGATTGTGACCGCAACCGACGGCTCCGCCGCTAAGCGTGCCGTTCTTCATTTCCTCGAGGGCTGCCTCGACACTTCCGCTGACCGAACCGATTACATCAATTCCGCGGCTCTGAAGATTCTGGATCGCGCCTCCGCCTATTCCGCCGACTAACATTATCTTTACATCCTTCGACGCAAGAAAATCGGGAAGCACCGCACAATGCCCTCCGGGATTTTCAGCATATTCCACATCTTTAACGCCATCTCCGTCGACTTTTGCAAAGGTAAATCCCTGGCATTTCCCGAAGTGTTCCGAAACCTGTCCGTCAAATGTCGCCACTGCTACTTTCATTTTCGTTCTCCTGTTTCTCTTTCTTTCTGCAGTCCGGACAAATGCCATGAAACTGCACAATATGTCTATTTATCTTGAATCCGTGTTTTACCGACAGCACCGATTCAACCTTCCGGTAAAGTTCGCGCTCGTCTTCAATAAAATCCGAATATTTTATAACCTTGTAACACCGCTCACATACAAGCTGATGGTGATGTTCTGCCGTCTGATCTTCGGTGACAATATATCTTGCCCGGCCTTCCCCGAAATTATACCTGTTTACAATCCCCATCTCATCAAGAAGAACCAGAGTCCGGTAAACCGTTGCAAGCCCTATTGCCGGGTATTCTTCTCTGATTATCGAGTAAATCTCCTCAGCACTCAGATAGCCTTCGGCGGCTTCAAGCACCTGCGCGACAAGCTGCCGCGGCAGTGTCATCCTGAGTCCCCGATTGCGAATCCCGCCCTCAAGCTCCATACAGCAGGGAGATCCGCCATGTTTCATTCCCGGCTTCAATCGGGCCCTGGCCCCTTTTTCAGCAGAATCACGCATTTGAGAGAACCTTGGTACAATGCAAATTGATATTGATAATCATTATCAATAATATACAAAAAAAAAGAACCTGAGTCAAGTATTCAGGCTCTTATCCGTTGAGATGATCTACTGAGGAAATCAGGGCGTTTCTGCTGAAGGGCTTAACCAGCCAGTCAGCAGAAACCTCAAATCGGTTCAGATCACCGAAATCTCTCTCGAGTTCAAGCTTCATTTTCTCTGAAACAAGAAACAAAAATGAGATTTCCTCACCCCCGAGCTCCCTGAGACGTTCCAGAACCTCTGTCCTTACGTCTATTTTTATATCCATGTCAGCTATCAATAATTTTACACGATGATGTTTGAGATAATCTTCTATCCAGGGCAAAGACCCGGAGCTGATAAAATTCAGATGATCCCGGAATACATAGTCAATATCCCCTATCAGGGCGTCTGAATCAGAAAAGATTACTATGGGATCAGTATTCAACTACAGAACTCTCTTCAGCTCTTTTATCTGTGCGGATTCGCCCAGCTTTGCTATTGCCTTGTTCTGAATCTGTCTTACCCTTTCACGGGTAATATCAAACATACGGCCGATATCTTCCAGGGTTTTAACACCTGCTTTAGTAAGACCGAATCTGAGTTTTATTATTTCCCTTTCACGGCTAGTTAATTCATCGAGAGAATACTCGAGTATTTCTCTGATATTCACCCTGAAAAACTTCTCGAAAGGCTCATAGAACTCATCACTGGCAATCAGCTCGGTTAGGCTTGTTGAATTTTCATTGTCAACCGAGATATCGAGCGATGTTGTATCACCGGTAGACGACAGGATGGTTTCAACCTTCTGCTCAGGCATATCCATGTAGCGGGCAATCTCGACAGCCTTCGGCTCCCGGCCGATGTCCTGTGTGAGCTCGCGGGATGCCGAATAACACTTACGTGCTGAATTGAGTACATGAACAGGTATTCTTATGGTTTTCCCTTTATCGGCTATCGACTTTATTACTGCCTGCTGAATCCACCACGTACCGTAGGTTGAAAACCTGCAGCCTCGTTGGTAGTCAAAGCGTTCGACAGCCTCAATCAAACCGATATTGCCTTCATTTATCAGATCGATGAGATTGAGTCCCCGATGCTGATATTTCTTAGCTATTGATACAACAAGCCTTAGATTGCTAGTCACAAGTTTATCGCGGTTAAATCCGAGTTCTTCCTCGCATGAAACCGCTTTATCAGAGTATGTGTCGTAATCAATTTCGCCGAACTGGAGCTTTTCTTCAAGCTTCTGGAGCCGTATCTTGGAGGTACTTAATCTTAAAGCAATTTCCAGTTCTTCATCGCGCGACAGGAGCGGATAAGCTGCAATCTGTTTCAGGTACAAAGACAGAGAATCGTGATCTCCGCTCAAGGTTTCTTTCTCAACGTCTGGTTCTATTATCATAGCCTTTTCCATGCATACGATAATGACATAGTTGAGTCCCGCGCATAATCAGGCATTCTTGAAACTTTACATAAGTACTAATACTATATCCGCTATAGGGGAATCCCCTATAGCGGGCCTGTTATTTAATACTCTTTCGTTTTTTTCTGATGGCGTTCTTATGAGATGCTGTTCCTGAGCTTTGCGGTTTTGATGGCTGTTCAACGGATGGAAAACTGCCGCCGGTCTGCTTTTTTCGGATAAAATAGAGAAGCACACCACCTATAATCATAAGCAGGCAGAGAATCTGTCCGGTGGAGAAATTCAGAAAAGAACTGAATAGTGCCGGGGTGGGCCCGGCATCGCCGAACTGCAGAACAAATCCAAGGTCGCGATCAGGTTCGCGAAGATACTCAATAAAGAATCTGACGAGGCCGTAACCAATCAGATAAAAACTTATTACCGCGCCGTGAAATTTCTTACGGCGTTTAATGATGAACCAGAGAAACAACCATAAAACAACACCCTCGAAAAATGCTTCATACAGCTGTGACGGATGCCTGGGCAGGTTAACGAGTCCGCTCTGCGGAAGTTTCATTTCAATGGAGGCGGCAAGCTCTTTAACCCAGTCGGCACTGACCGGAAACCTCTGCGCATGCGGAAAGATCATTCCCCAGGGCTTTACGGTAACCCGGCCCCAGAGCTCCCCGTTGATGAAGTTGCCCAGCCGTCCGAAGGTATATCCGAGGGGAATACCGGCAGAGAGGATATCGGCAAAATGAAACCAGTCAAGCTTCTTCACCCTGCAGAAAATGACGGTGGCAATAACAGCGCCTATTACGCCGCCATGATAGCTCATGCCCTGAAGACCGGTGAATCGGCCGCCCCGGAAAGGCCAGAAGATCAGCCAGGGTCTGGTGATATAATAATGTGAAGGATCGTAAACAGTGGTTGCAAGGATCCTTGCACCGAGCAGCAGACCTATTATCGCCCAGAAAAAACAGTTCAGGGTATCATCCTCGGTGAAACCGAGAGTCTTCTGCTTTACCTGTCTCATCATCAGCAGATAGGCGATGGAAAAGGCTATAAGATACATCAGACCGTACCATCTCACAGGAAATCCTGGAATAATCTCGGGCTTCAACCACTGTGGAAAATTAATATATGCAAGCATCATTCCTCCTTATCCGATTCAACGCTGTTGGAAACAGGAACCTTTTCGATCATACCGGTCTCCTGATTAAAGATTATCCTCAATGATTTCTCATTCTGCGTGATCTCCAGCGTTCGTCCGTGACTTTCAAAAACAACCCCGGGGAAGACCTCCCCCCGAATCAGAACCTCACCGGGAAAATGCTGCTCAAAACGTTCCTTAAGGGCAAAGACCCTCATCCCCCGTTTCTCGAGGATCTTCATCAGCTTGACTTTCTCGGTTCTGAGAACTGACAACTCTCTGTTCTTCCCTTCGCGTTCAAGAAGTCTCATCTCAGGCTCAACCTTTACGAGCCGGGCTTTAAGCTTGTTTATCTCGCGCTCTTCGGTCTCGATTCTGTCCGAAATGAGGTAGTCCTGCCCGAAGGAGACCTCGGTGCGGGTACCCGAGATCGAGCCTATATTCGCGGCTTCAACTCCCTCGCGGGCCTGGATGCGTCCTCCAACGAGGTAGCCCTTCTCGGACACAAGCTTAAGCCTGCCGTTGCATTTGACCTTACAGCCGAAAATGGCGTTCTTTACAGATATATTGTTTACAGCAAGCAGGGTTGCTCTTTCGGCAAATGAAAGCTGAATGGAATCCTTGGCCCGCAGGATGGCCTTTCCGCCGCCTTTGATTCCCTGGGCGACCATAATTGTTTTTTCAGCAGACAGAAGCGACATTTCGGAATTCATGCCGATGGCAATATTTCCTCCGGCCATGACAAAAAAACCACTTCGGACATTTCCTTTCACGTTGACATCACCGCCGAATTTGACATTTCCGGTATTGAAGTCGACATCACCCTTTATGAAGAGGTTTTCCTGGATTTCTATCCTGTTGTTTTCATACAGCAATCTGCCCGCTTTTTCAGCGACAATGTAGATTGTACCGTCTTCGGCCCTTTCTTCCTTAACGTTGCTGCCTATCTCTATATTAACGGGCTCACCTTTCTTTGCGGGAATCAGGACGCCGAGGACATCCCGGCCGTCTTCAGATTCACCCTGTACGACCTTGGATTCAGCAATCCTGTCGCCTTCGTTAACGCTTGTAAGCTTTTTCTGCTTCCGGTAGTTGGCCCGCCCCTTGTCATCGATTGTGACCGCCTGTCCGCCGGCAAGATCAATAAGAAATTTAAGCTCAGCGTCTCCCGAATTAACCGGAGCCTTTCCTGCGGCAATTTCCTCATTGATTACCGAAACGCCTTCCCGGCATTTATCTACCACAGTTCTAACCGCCTCGACATTAAGCCCGTTTATGATCTCGGCAGCTTCTATCACCCTGTTAGCTTCTTCGAGCGACGGCGGTGCTCCGGTGCCGACTGCAGGTTCCGCTGAAAGCAGGGCCGACATCCTGTCGGGTGCAATCTTTACCCTGAACTCCGAATCCTGATGCGGTCGTATTCGGAAGGCAGTAAGACCGTCATGATCGAAACGTTCAAGAAGACCTCGTGTCTCGGAGACCAACTTACCCTCCGCAATTTTTACATTTTCCAGCGACTTGAATGCTGAGAGGTCCGCAGCAGTCGACTGAATCTCTTTTCCGTATACATCCGAACCTTTTTTCCCTTCAGTCACCGGAATAGCGGCTAGCTGCTGTTCTTCCCGGACAAAGGCCAGAAAGGATGCTTCAGCCGGCGGATAGTCAGCGGCAGATTCGATTGCAGCCAGATAATCGCCATCTATATCTGCGGCGCGTTTTTTTATCTCATCAGCGGTTGATGCTTTGAGAAACTCAAGATCATAGACAATATCGCCGGCCTTTCCGTCCTCGGCACCCTCCCCTTCGCAGAGAAGAAAGGTTATATCAGTTTCAGGCCCCTTGTAGAACTCGAGGATAATCTCCTGTATCTTTTTCAAATCAAGTGATTTAAGCCCGCTAGTCTTGATTGCAGCCCCCGCCTGTTTAAGGACAAGGGGTTTTCCGGTTCCGCGGCCCTTGTGCATCACCATCTCGGCCTTAAGCTTATCCTCACTGATTTTTATCTCAAAGAAAGCGTCGTCATCAGTGCTTATCACAGCCTGGCTGAGAACCTTTCCTGTCTCAACCGAGGTATTTATTATTTCATTCAGCCTGTCGCCGGACACGAGATTTTCCTCAGAGCAGCCGAGCATCTGAGCGCGCCCCAGAATTTCCGCAGGATCAGGAGTGCTTGATTCTGCTCCGCCGGGATTGAAGTTCAGAAAACATGTATTCTTGTCCTTCGAGAGCTCAAGAGACCAGTCATGAGCCTTGAACGGAAGGGTCTCAACCCAGTTCCATCCTCGGCGCAGGATTCCCGATTCGGTCGCAATCAGAGAGTTCCCCTTGTTTTCTACTCCGCGGCCGGGCCACATCTCGTCATCAGGAACTCCGGGCTGAATCGGTTTGCCCTTCACATCCTTTCCGGCCTTACCCGCACGCCCTGCCTTTACATCAGCAATTTTAGCTCCGCTTTCCACCCAACCGGCTTCAATTACATCCGGGATAATTTCAACGGGGATCTTCTTCTCGCGTTTTACAATCTCGCTGATCTTATCTTCCTTCTCTTTTCCGAAAGAAAATCTCCCCTTTTTCTTTACAATCTTTTCTTTTGAGATTTTCTCGACCTCTGTCCTGAAAATTTCAGGGGGAGGTGCATTTTGAACAAAACGCTCGACATCGGCTTTGTGCTTTTCAGGAATTACCGTTTCTACCCAGTTATATTCCGCCGCTTCGGTATTTTCAGGCGGATCGCCCTCTGCGATGGTAATAGTCATCTCAGAGGGAGCGGCAAACAGGGACTCAAGTTTCCTTTTCAGTTCATCTTTTTTAATTCCGAATGATATCTGTTTTTCGGCGATAAGCCGGTTTACGGCTGCTGAGTCATACTCAGAACCGCTGTCACCGGGAATAAAATGAAAGACAGCAAGCAGTCCTTCATCATCAATGTCTATTTCTATCCGGCCTTTAATTTTTTTTTCTTCTGCCATAGTTAAATTTTAAATCCCTGCTCAGACGCCTTTATCAGTTTGCTTTTTAATAGGTTGTTCTCTTTACGCAGTACTGAGATATCATACTGTTGGCTTTTAACAGTTTCAATCAGTTCACCCTTTGTCAAAGCACCGCTGTGAAGCAGAGCTTCAAGATCCTGCTGCTTAAAATCGAAATCAAGTTCAGCCTCCATCTCGGCATTCTGATAACTTTCATCAAGAGTCTGAATATCAAGCAGAGAATGATCTTCCGAGCTTTTCTGGATGATCCTGTCCGCAATCCTGTATACAGCCATTGAAATCACCGATTCAGGCTTATACTTTATTATTGGAAGTCTGGAGTTCAATGCGATATCCTGGAGATGATCGCGGTATATGACCCCTAGATATTCCATATCAACACCCAGATACTGTTCGCATGAGCGCTTAATCTTCTCAGCCTTTACTGAATCCTTCGGATCTTCGATCATATTCATTACTATCATTGGGGAAAAATGCTCAGTTTTTTTCAAAAAGCGCGCAAATTTTACCGGATCCAGCCCCTCAAGCTTCTCCAGCAATCCGGGTATATAGATCCTCTGCAGACCGTCTCCATCAGATGCAACCTGCTCGAGATACGTTTTAGCAGGACTTTTGCCGTTAAAACTTGAGCTTATCATCCTGAAAACAACATTCTTTAGAAAGAGATAGGCATTGAGTGTTGCCGTCAGTGCCGGGGCTGTGACAATTATTCCCGAACCTGAGATTAGAAAGAAATCAAGGGTGTTGAAAGAGGTGCCTGCACCCAAATCGAGGATCACAAAATCCGCATCAAGCCCTCCAAGGTTCTTTATAAGAGATCGCTTCTGATTCGATGTTATATTCGCAAGACCGGGGATTTCTGCGTCGCCCGGAATGAATCGAAGGTTTTCATACTCCGAATCGAGGACGATATCAGAGAATTCCACCTCGGAACGGGTAAGCCATGTTCCTATTCCGGACGTGTTTCGGCCGCTGCCTAGCATCATATGCAGGTTCGAACCGCCGAGATCAAGATCAGCAAGAACGGTCCGTTTTCCGGCCTGAGAAAGAGCGATTGATAGATTAACTGCAAGGAGAGACTTGCCGACTCCGCCTTTTCCGCCTGCGATTGGAATTATCTGCATCCTTACCTCCGACTTTTAAAAATTATATCATGAAGCCTGCTTGTGAGCAAAGGGACCCTTGATGATTCGTGCTGCTATTATTAAACTATAGACAGAGGTAATTATGAAAAACAAAGAACGGATTATCTGGTTAGGTGTCACCACCGTCCTCGCAGCGGCTTTTATTCTAACCACGGCAAGCCCGATGAGAGCATCGTCATCCCGATCAGGAAACGATAAATATATTGATAACATCTCGGCACTATTTGATTTTGTATTGAATAACTATGTAGACGAGGTCAGCGCCCAGCAGCTGTATGAGGGAGCAGCCGAAGGACTTTTTGAAGCCCTGAATGATCCCTATTCGGTCTATCTGACTCCGGACGAGATGGAGGATTTCTCCGATACGACAACCGGCAGTTTCGGCGGTGTAGGAATGTTCATCTCAAAACAGGGAGGTGAACGGCCTGATTACTCGCCGGATCTAACCTTCAGGGAAAGATATTTTGACTTCGTTGAGGTGATCTCGCCGATTGAGGGAACACCGGCCTATCGCGCAGGAATTTCAGCCGGAGACTTTATTATTTCAATCAACGGTGAATCAGCCGAGGGACTTTCGAGTGATGAGGTCGCAGACCTTCTGCGCGGAGTGCCGGGTACTGATGTAGAAATGACCATCAGCCGCCGTGGCAACATCCGTAAGTCATACACCCTCACCCGGGCAGTGATCGAAGTGCCTACGGCAAAATATGCAATGCTCGATGATGAAACAGCCTATCTCAAGATCACACGATGGACACCCTACACCGAAGAAAGCGTCAGGGAAGCAGCATCCTTCTTCAGAAAGAACAGATATAAATCGCTGATTATCGATGTCAGAGGGAATCCCGGCGGCCTGCTCTCGAGCGTTGTAGAGACTGCCGACCTGATCCTCGACAGGGGAACTATAGTGAGCACCAAGGATCGCGACTTAAACACCCTCGAGGAATTCAATGCAGACAGAAGGATTGTTGTACCGAAGACCATCCCAATCATTCTGCTCACCGACAAGGGTTCGGCATCGGCATCAGAGATCCTCGCCGGAGCTCTCAAGGATACCGGACGGGCCTATCTCATAGGAGACACCACCTTCGGAAAAGGTTCGGTGCAGCAGATACGCGGCTTTGGAGAAAGCGGGTTCAAGCTCACAACATCCAGGTACTACACCCCCGACGACTACAACATCGACAAAATTGGAATCGAACCGCATCTCATTATGACCGAAGACGAGTTGAGTGAAGATGAGCTTGAAAGCCTTGCTGACCTTGTTGAAAACAACAGCATACCGGTTTTCGTAACCGATAATCCGGTTGAAAATACAGGAAAAACTGATGCCTTTGTTACGCAGCTCAGAAAGGACGGAAACATCCTTGAAGAGAGACTGATACGCAAATTGATCAGAGAAGAATACAACCGCAGTCTCAATGATCCCCCGGTATTCGACCTTGAATACGACAGGGTCCTGAACTACTCGCTTGAGCTTTTCAGCAGCGGGGAGTTCGATTCAGCCTTAAGCGCGGTCAACTAAACGATGAGACAGTTTGTTCTACCGTCAAATTATAAGGGTGACGGCAGTATCAGAATAAGCGGGGCAGACAGCAAATACATCCTTAAGGTTCTGAGACTTGATGAGGGCGACAGCTTCCCGGCCGTCGACCATCAGGGCCTGAGATACAGTCTCAGGATTACCGAAACAGGTGCGGACTATTTCAGCGCCGTCTGCAACCCGGTAACGGTCTCAACAGGACCAATGAGGACAGCAAAACCCAGAAAAACAAAGATCATCCTGCTGCAATGCCTGCCGAAGGGTAAAAAGCTCGAGCTTATAGTGCGGCAGGCGGTTGAGGCCGGCGTTGGTCTGATTATCCCGGTAGAGAGCGTGCATTCGGTCGCCGTTATCAAAGACGACCGCAGCGGAAAAAAGACCGAACGCCTTCGTAAGATTGCCGAGGAAGCGGCTCAGCAGAGCGGAAATGCCGGCGTTCCGGAGATTATACCCGCAGTCAAGCTGCCCGTCCTGCCAAAACTTCTTGAGGAGCAGGAAATTAGCGGTCTTAAATTATTTTTTCACCAGGAAAGACTTGAAAAAGACTCGCTGCACGGATACCTTAACAGCGGTCATGAATCAATCTGCATCCTGATAGGTCCTGAAGGCGGACTTTCAGAAGATGAAACAGATTTTCTGCTTGCAACAGGGTTTCATCCGGTTTATCTTGGAGAAAACGTGTTGAGGACTGAAACGGCCGCAATCTACGCATTGGGCGCAGTAAAAACCATCCTGTTGGAGAAAGATGAGTGGAAAACAGACATCCTGGAATAAAGAGAATAGATTTTCTGGGCGTTCCCATCGATATCCTGCCCGAAGATGAAATTGAAGATGTATTCCGGACCTTCGCCGAAGACGGACGGCAGCATCAGATTGTATTAATCAACTTTTTCGATCTTATGCGTGCCCGCCGCAGCAAAGAGTTCAAGAAAACCCTGAAGCACTCAAGTCTGGTCATTCCAACAGCTGTCAGCATATGGCGCGGAATAAAATTTCTGGGTAAACAGCCGTCTTACCGATACAGGCCCTTTGATTTCGTAATTCGCATTCTTGGTCTGATGGAGAAATATCAGAAAACATTTTATCTGATAGGCGGAAAACAGAACGCTTTGCAGACTGTTTTCAACAATATGAGAATATCATTCCCCGGACTGAACATCGTCGGCCGGTATACAGGCTTTTATTCATCAAAGATGGAAGAAAACATCCTGCTTGCCATCAAAAAGGCATCACCGACCTTCCTGCTCGCCGGCGACGGTCTCAAGGGCGGGGATAAATGGATTTACAGCAGGTTTGAATCGTTCAACCCCGGTATCTACCTCTACTGCAGCGAATGTTTTTCCATTTTCAGCGGAAAAAAGAAGAAGGGATCGAAAAAGAGTTGGGAATCCGGCTCGGAAGTAGTATCCGAGGTTCTGAAAAACCCGCTTAAGTTGTTCAGAGGATTTATCCGACTTTATTATTTTCTGCTGCTGCTTATATATCGTATTTTAGGAAGATAAGTCCTAATCAATCATACAGCCGCATATACTCGTAGATCTCATTCAGTTTCGGTGTCATCTTAAATGTTGCAAGACGTCCGTAACCCATTCTGACTACCGGGAAAAAACCGATAGCTCCGAAAAAGTCACTCATAAAACCAGGAAGCAGAAGAAGCAGAGCAGTTACAATGGCACCGGCCAGCTGTACCATGTCTTTTTCAGAGAATTGCCCCTCGGTTACTTCTTCCTTAATTAGATTGATTCTCGCTGTAATTTCCCGATAGCTTAAAAAAACACCTGCAAGGCCGGTTGCGGAGGCTAGCGCGAGGGTGAAATAGAGACCCCAGAAACCGCTGATAAGATCAATGATAAAAAATTCGCCGAGCACGACCAGTGAGAGTGCGAGAAGAACCATGCCGGACCTGAATATAAAACCTGAGTCGAGCAATTTCAATAAAAATCTGGTATTCATCGCCGATAAGATACCACAGCGGCGGTCAATGAGCAATACTGCGCGTTGACTCATCCAAAATCTA
>DMKD01000087.1:0-6030 GCA_003454605.1 Spirochaeta sp.
TATCAACTTCAATATTCATAAAGGTGAAGTATTCGGGATTTTCGGCCTGGTAGGTTCAGGAAGAACCGAAATCGTACGCGCTATTTACGGAGCCGATAAATTCGATTCGGGTGAGATATTCCTTTATGATAATAAAGTAAGAATTGCAGATCCGTCTGAAGCTATTAAAAAAGGAATTGGACTTCTCCCCGAGGATCGTAAAAATGAGGGATTGACCCTTGATACCACAGTTGAAAACAACATTAACATGGCCTCATACAGAGATATCTCTAAAATGGGTTTCATCAATCTTAAGAAAGAGAAGGAACGTTCACTTAAGCAGATTGAGGACATGAAGATTAAAACCCCTTCAGAAAAACAGCGGGTGGTGAACTTGAGCGGAGGAAATCAACAGAAGGTTGTTATTGGTAAATGGCTCTGTTGCAATAGTAATATTTTCATTTTTGATGAGCCGACCGTGGGTATCGATGTTGGTGCCAAATCAGAAATATACAGGCTGCTTGAAAATCTGCTCGCTGCCGGAAATGCGATAATAATGATCTCGTCCTATCTGCCTGAAATAATTGGAATTGCAGACAGGATTATGGTAATCCACGAGGGTCAGCAGACGGGAATCGTCAAACGCGGCGATTACAGCGAAGAAAAATTACTTAAACTGGCTTCAGGCCTGTAATAAAATAAGGAGAATAATCCAATGTTGAAAAAATTAAAGGGATCTCAGTTTCCTGAGAGAAACCTTGTTATAATTCTTGTGCTGCTGATTGTTATTCTCAGCATCGCATCGAACCGTTTTCTCTCATACAACAATATTATGAACCTGCTTCGTCAGACTTCGATTATCGGAGTTATCGCTGTAGGAATGACCTTCGTTATCATCTCGGCGGGAATCGACCTTTCTGTAGGCTCAGTTCTTGCGTTCAGCAGTATTATTGTTGCGATGCTGATGAAAGCCGGCGTGCCTATTCCTCTGGCAATTGTTGTTGCGCTACTTGCAGGTACATCGTTAGGCGTGCTTATGGGTATTCTGATTCATAACGGAAGTGTTCCAGCATTTATCGCCACCCTGGGCGGTATGACCATGGTTCGCGGTGCCGTCATGCTTATTTCTGGTGCCAGAAAGATTTCAGGCCTCCCTCCTGAGTTCAAGCATTTTGCGGTAGCCAAATTTTTCGGAATCCCGGGAATGGTATGGGTCTGGTTTCTTATTATAATAATCGGATTCATAATTGCAAAATACACAATATTCGGCCGCAACGTTTACGCCATCGGCTCCAACGAAGAGGCAGCACGACTGTCAGGAATCAAAATTAGTAAAAATATCTACGGAATCTATGCCTTCTGTGCATTTACATCATCAGTAGCAGGAATCCTCATGACAACAAGACTCGGAAACGGCGTACCTACATCAGGTACAGGTTATGAACTCGATGTTATTGCAGCGGTAGTAGTCGGCGGAGCTTCCCTCAGTGGCGCTGTAGGCTCAATTTTAGGTACTGTTCTCGGTACAATTATTATTGCTACAATCAGGAACGGTGGAAACCTTCTTGGAATTAATCCTTTCATCCTTGACATCACTGTCGGCGGTTTGATTGTTTTTGCAGTGCTCTTTGATCAGCTGAACAAGAAGAAAAGCCGTTAAACTTGATATCAAAACTGTCTAACGACAGTTTTTTTATTTTTTTCCCTCACCCCGCCCCACCCGGCGGGGGTTTTTAAACCCATGATCAGCAATTCTAAATTTGACTTTCGGAAGCGGTTGAAGAATTATTTGGAAGCCCGATTCTTAAAACAATCTTCTTTGCATTGTTGTTATTAACCCACTATACCGCTTCTGAAGGAGCTGCAGCTCGCTATTTGGCAGTATTGATTAAATATCGCTTGCAGGTTACGGCGCCGATTAAAAATTTTGAGGTCTACCGAACATTTTTGATTGGGGCCGGAAAGTGCAGGCACAAGTTAAGTAATTATTTACTGCCAAATTGAGAATTGCTGGCCCATTGTTATTCTCCTATACATATGAAAAATGCATTGTATAATTAAATGATGAATATAGAAGAAAAAAAAGTATGGATGAAAAGATATGCTGAACTCCTGGTTAAATTCGGCGTGAATATTCAGCGCGGTCAGAAACTGGTCTTTGCACTCCCTCATGAGGCAAGAGAATTCGGACTTCACGTTGTTGAGGCTGCTTATGAAGCAGGTTCAGGTCATGTGTTTATGTATTATTTCGATCATGAAATTTTTCATATTCAACAGCAGAAAGCTCAGATTGAGGTTCTGAAAGAGGGAGATAATACGATCGAGAAAGCTCTTGGCCGATTAATCGATGAAGGTGCTGCTGTTCTCTTCCTTGTCGGAGCCCATCCTGAGGCGATGCCCGCAGATACTACCGACCAGCGAAAAAACGCATTTTTAAAGACATTTATGAATTCATTTAGTGAGATCCAGAACAGAAGGCGTTCGCAGATCACAAACAGCTGTCTTCCATTTTTCCCGACTCTCGAATACTCCGCCTATCTGTTTCCGGATCTCGAGCCTTCAGATGCACAATTACGTTTGATGGAGATGCTAACCCCGATCTTTAAGCTTGACAAAGAGAATCCTGTGGCCGTCTGGCATGAGCATATTTCTAAGCTGAAAACCAGGGCAAATCTGCTTAACAGTTATGCGTTTGACAGCCTGCACTTCTCTGGCGGTGAAACCGATCTGATGATTGGACTGGTAAAAGATCATATATGGTGCAGTGCTTTCGGAACAACCGAAAACGGAGTTGACTGTGCATTCAATTTCCCAAGCGAAGAACTGTTTACTGCTCCTGACTGGCGCAGAGCGGAAGGCAGCATTAGCTCAACCCGTGAGACTTTCACACTAGGATTTATGATTGATAAAGTGAGATTTGATGTTCAGAAAGGCAAAATCATCAAAGAAGAAACAGACGGAGACTTAGCGCTGCTTAAAAAATTACTGAACCAGGATGCTCAGTCTAGATATCTCGGTGAGGTCGCATTGGTCTCTGAGGACAGCCCGATTGCAAGCCAGCCTATGAGTTTCAAAAATCTGCTGTTTGATGAGAACGCAGGCAGTCATATCGCTTTCGGCTCAGCCTACCCTCACTGCATACATAGCGGAGCATCTATGACCAAGGAAGAACTGCTAAACGCCGGAATGAATGTTAGCGAACAGCATATTGATCTCATTATCGGTTCGAGAGAACTGTTAGTGACAGGCATCACTGCTGAAGGTAAAGAAGTGGAGATTATGACAAATGGGCTCTGGGCTGGCGAGTTTAGATAAGCAACATGAACGATACATTTGAGCTAAGGGCAGTATCTTCATCTTTACTTCACACATTTTCCATCCTATAATTAATGAGATATGTATGGAGGAATTATAAATGATTTATCATGTCAGAGAGTATTGTTACACAGAAAATTATGCAGAGCTTTTCAAGGGTCTCATGGAGATGAAAGAGCACATTGAGAAAACCTATCCTGGAGTCACCTGGACACCGATGTATAATCTTGACGGTGAACGGGGAAAGGTACAGATATTATCGTCATATTCGAGCATGGGTGAGTATGAAAAAATAAATGATCAAATGGATGCGGATGAAACAATTTCCACACTTTTTATGAAGCAGATTAAAAACATCGACCTTGACATGCCTCCGGTTGATCATTTTTATCGGGGAATTTCATAGTTTCCGGCATCATAGCAGGTCAATTATCGTTCTCTTTTGTACACTCACTTTATAGATATCTTTCATTATTTCTTTTATGGGAGAATCTCCCGAATTAATTGGGATTTCTTATGATTCAATTCTAAATTAAATATAAGCAGCCCCGCTGGTATGACCGTCGACAGGCCCAACAATCAGCCATAAACATCTTTCTGAAGATAAAACTTAACGGACGATATCTTATAAATACTACATGACATTGAAGTCAGGAGATTTATTAACACAAATATAATTCCAGAACTGAGAACTTCAGTTATACTGAGCATGTTCTTTGTATTTATAACCATGCTAATTCTTAAAATCTCTCTCACGATTGCCTCAATTATTACTCTGAATAACAAGAAAAGGATCTTTCAATAACCGCAGCAGTAGCTACCTGCTGACAACCAGCCGTTCAAACTCAAGCGTACGGTTTTGGAAATTAAGCAGATACCCCAATTCACACCCCGAAATATGCAGATAATTGATTAGCTGAGCTTTGTGCGCTTCACCCAACGACCGTACCGACTTGAGCTCAAGAATTACCTGATTATTTACTACAAGGTCGGCGAGATATTCTCCCACAACATTACCCTTGTATTTAACCGTATAAGGAACATTATAGCCAACCATAAAACCCGCTTCTTTAAGCTCATAGTACAGAGCATTGTGATAACATTGCTCAAGCAACCCCGGACCGATGCCCTTGTGAACCCTGATACAGCAGCCAATTATTTGATAACTTAACTCTTTATGCAGAATCATACCCGCACCTCCTGAATTTTTTATCTGTTCACAGTGTCCGCTTTTCTGATTGTCAAATAAAAAAACAGAAGGAGAATAAGATAAAACCATCCCTGTCGGGTACTCTTAAAACTTTTCAGTGCTCTCAGCGCTCTCAGCGGCCAACTATCTCTTAATAGTTTTTACCCAATTTTTACATTTAACCCTTGATTAAAATACCATTCATAAGTAAATTTTTTACTTATAAAAAATATCACACTATTACAAGAGGCTGAGAATGATAAGTATTGAAAATCTCGTCAAGGACTACGGAGAAACCAGAGCCCTTAACGGACTCAATGTAGAAATTCCCCGCGGTCAGGTCATCGGACTTCTAGGTCCCAACGGCGCCGGGAAAAGTACAACGCTCAGGATTCTGACCGGTTACATAAACCCGAGTTCAGGAACCATCAAAGTAAAAGGAATGGATGTATGCGAACATCCGATCGAAGTGAAAAAACTAATCGGCTACCTGCCCGAATCTGCCCCGCTGTATACCGACATGCTCGTATATGATTATTTAAACTATATTGCCGACATACGCGGTATAGAGAATAAACCGGACAGGATAAAAGAGCTTGCAGGACTCTGCGGGATAATGGAAGTCATGCACCGACCGGTTCGTGACCTTTCAAAGGGTTATAAACAGCGTGTAGGTCTCGCACAGGCATTGATGGCTGACCCTGAAATCCTCGTACTCGATGAACCCACTTCAGGACTGGATCCGAACCAGATTGCCGAAATCAGATCTATCATCAGGGAGATAGGCCGGCAGAAAACAGTCATATTTTCAACCCACATTCTCAGCGAGGCAGAAGCCGCATGCAGCAGGGTTGTCATCATCAACAAAGGTATGGTTGCAGCAGACGGTTCAACCGAGATGCTCAAGAATGCCGAAAACAGCGGGCAGAGCATTGAACTGATTATTGACGGTCCATCCATAGCTGATATTAAAAATTTCTTTGAAGACTTCGAAGATACTTCAATAATTGATCTGCATCAGCATGACGACGGCGTGAAGTTCGAAATCAACAGTAAATCAGACTTGAGAAAGGACATCTATTTGAAACTAAAAGATACCGACTGGGTACTGCTTGAGATGGTTCAAAAAAAACAGAGTCTTGAAAATATTTTCCGCGACATTACAAAGGAGGGAGAATAATGAAGGCAAAAACCATCGGAACAATAACCAGACGCGAGCTTCGCTCTATTTTCATTTCCCCCATCGCCTACATAGTTATAGCAATCTACCTGGCCCTGACAGGCTGGTTTTTCTTTTCAACCTTCTTTCTTGCCGGCCGGGCTGACATGCGCAGCTTCTTCGGTATGATGCCGATTCTCTTTTCTTTTACAATACCGGCAGTAACGATGCGGCTGTTCAGTGAAGAATACAGTACCGGTTCATTTGAGATGTTGAAAACACAGCCTCTGACTATCGGCGACATTGTAGGCGGGAAGTTTCTTTCATCGCTGGTCTTCATCATGATAATGATTGCTCCTACCATTGCCTACGCGGTAAGCGTCAGCTC
>DMKD01000087.1:6062-9421 GCA_003454605.1 Spirochaeta sp.
CTGCTAGCAGGCACTTACAGCGCTATTGGAATATTCGCCTCATCACTGACCCGCAACCAGATTGTAGCTTTTATAATAAGCGCCGCAGTCTGTGTTCTGCTGTCGCTGATTAATCAGCTCACATGGGTGCTGCCGCCTGCAGTCGGCAACTTACTCTCATCACTGGGAACTGCGTATCACTTCAGCAATATTGCAAGAGGTATAATCGATTCACGGGATCTTGTCTATTTTGCATCGGTTATTTTCCTGGCCCTTTACGGCTCATGGCTGTTGAATCAGGAGAAGAAATAGATGAATAAGAGAAAAGAAATAATTAGATTCGCCATTTACGCGCTTGTAGTAGTATTGCTTAACATTGCACTGCAGACTGCCTTTTTCCGTATCGACCTCACCGAAAACGGGACCTACTCGCTCACCAATGTCAGTGAAGAAATGGTTAACGGGCTCGAAGAACCCCTGACTGTCAAGATATACATAACTAAAAACCTACCTTCCCCCTATAACAATCTTGAGCAGAATATCAAAGATATTCTGAGTGAGTATGCCCTTGCGGGAAACAGGAATTTCAACTATGACATCTATGTAATCAGTAATCTCGATGAAGAAAAAGCTGAATCTTCGAACGATTTTGAAGAGGACGCAAAAAGCTACGGTATAAATCCAATCCAGATTCAGCAGGTCGATCAGTCCGAGATCAATTTAACCTCGGCCTACATGGGCGCAGTCTTCATTCATGCCGACATGATTGAGACCATACCCGTAATAAACCAGAATGAGAATATGGAATATCTTATTACCTCGACTGTTATGAAGATGCAGGAAAAAACCAGCAGACTGCTTTCTCTTGAAGAAGACATAAGCATGAAGCTCTACCTTTCATCGTCACTGATAGGCCTCTCACCCGAGCTTAGGACCTATCCCGAACAGCTTGAAGCCGTCGTTGATTCGCTCAATAAAATTAACTACAACAGAATCACCTTCGAATGGATTGATACCGATAATTCATCGAAGCCTGATTTTGAAAAATATGGTTTTGCCCCGCTTAATTTTAAGGATAATGCCGGCGCCGTCACTGAAGCATTTGCATCAGCCGTCCTGGAATACGGTGATAACTCAACATCATTCGACGTTCTCAACCGCGGTATCTTCGGCTATTCCATCCAGGATCCCGCAGCAATAGAGGACCAGCTTAACGGCGTCGTGGAACGCCTCATCGGTGTCGGCAACAATGTCGCATGGCTCTCTGATCACGGCACCCTGCAGCTCTACAGCCAAAACCAGCAGCAGTACGGCGAGCCTTCAGTTGCATCTTTCGTAAACCTTGCATCCGACCGCTACAATCTTGAGCCGGTTGCCCTCAGCACCGATCTTATCCCTGACAACGCAGGCTCAATGATCATCGCCCGCCCCCAACCCTTCCAGCCCTACTCAGACTGGGACCTCTACCAGATTGATCAGTTCCTGATGAAGGGCGGAAATGTCGCAGTCTTCATGGATGGTTTCATGGAATATATTCCCCAGCAGCAAGGGTTGCAGGGGCAAATGCAGCAGCAACAGCAGCCCATCTACATTCCCCGAAATACCGGTCTGGAGAAGCTTCTTGATTTCTACGGCGTCTCTGTAGGCCTTTCATATGTGATGGATAATAACTGCTTTCATCAGCAGCAGCAGAGTGCGAGCGGAATCATGGATATTCCGATCTACTTCGCTCCGCAAATTAAGCCTGAAAACATCAACACTGAGCTTCCTAGCCTCGACGGGATTAAAGGCCTGATTATGCTGAATAACTCGCCGGTCGTGATCAGCGAAGAACTGCCCGAAGGCCGAAACGCTACCGTGCTCTTCTCATCATCTGATGAGTCCTGGCTTGTTGAAGACGCCCAGCAGATTAACCTATACAATCCCATGATGATCATGCCCCCCGCATCATTTGATGATAAAGGCAACTATCCTCTCGCAGCATTACTTGAAGGCAAGTTCACCTCGTACTTTGCTGATAAGGGTGTGCCTGAACAGCCCGCGCCTGCCGAAGAAGCAGAAGATGCCGAGCTTAGCGAAGATTATCAGATAGAGATGGATCGAATCTCCCGGGAAGAAAACATGATCGAATCAACTGACACGGGAAAACTATTTGTCTTCGGTTCATCACTCGCCGTTTCAGACAATCTCATTGACCAGAACGGAACCTCGACTAACTCAATCATGCTTCTTAATATCCTTGATGAAATGAACGGCAACGGCGATTTCGCCCTAATGCGTAAAAAAGGACTGAACTACAGTCCTCTGAACGACACCGAACCAGGGGTGAAAACCTTTATCAAAACATTCAACATGGCGATAATTCCAATCTTTACTATAGTTGCCGGTCTGCTTGTATGGCTAAGCTGGAGCCGCCGCAAAAGAAAGATTGCCGCAATGTTCTCGGAGGCTGAAAATGAATAAACTTAAATCATATACTGAATATATCATCCTTGCCGCAGTCGCCGTACTGCTTTTGCTCTACATAATTTTCAGAAGCGCCGGCAATATCAATTATGTACTGCCCGAACCCGCTGCTGTAGATTTTGAGAACATCAGCAGAATCACTGTTGAAGGACCGATGAAGGGTCTTGCAGACCTTGAGTTCTCAAAAACAGAAGATCAATGGTTTATAGAACCCGAAGGATGGCAGGCAGAGAACAGCAACCTCGTTGCCATTGCAAAGGCTCTAGGAGATCTGAAGGTGACCGATCTCATCTCGACATCGGGCAATCCCGGTGTCTACGCCCTGGATGAGCAGCAACGTGTGCTGGTCAAAGCCTGGGAAGGCGATGATCTCATTCGTGAAGTATGGGTTGGCAAGGTGTCGAACAACGGCATCTACACCTATATGATGTTTCCCGGTAATGAAAATATCTATTCCGTCCGGGGAAATCTGCCCTCGAGGGTTAAGGATAAAAACTCGATGCGCGATAAACGATTCCTGCAGATAGCTCGGGATTCGGTACAGAAGATGACATTGACATCCACCGACAGCCTTGAACCCGTTGTTTTGACCAAAGATCTGACAACCATATGGGGTTCTGAGAGCTTCGAGGCTGACGATGCCGCTGTTAAAGCGGTAGTAAACATGTTTGATCCGCTCCGATGCAAAGACTTTCTCTATGAGCAGCCCTCAGGTTCTCCCGCGTGGAACATAGAGATTCTCACCGCAGAAGGTGCAGTTAACCTCGAATTATGGCCGAAAACCGCAGACGACATCTATCCCGCACGCTGCTCGCAGAACGGATACCTCGTCCAGACAACATCGTATGCAGTTGAAAAAATCCTCGGTGCATTAGGAATTGTCTTTGAGGAAGAATAAAACGGGCGTGACGCCG
>DMKD01000378.1 GCA_003454605.1 Spirochaeta sp.
CGGCTGCTGCTGTGCATCATCAATCTTATCCATTTTAACCTCCTGCTTTCGGCATTTTAGCACAGGAAGCAAGTAAAATCATCTCTGAACTCGGAACAAAGCAGGAACAGCTTCTGCCTGTCAGGTGCACATACAGGCGCATCCGTTCTCTTCGGCGCTACCGGAGGAATCATGGCGGCGGCGGGCAGAGTAGAATGGATGCAATCTATGCCGAGGATGACTCACTTGCTATAAGAAAATCACATCATCTGCTACACACCACATATACAGCGCGCGGCAGATTCTGATCAGTTTTCATTTATCGAAAAACTAAGTTCAAAAACAGGGCTTGGTTCATGTGTTATTACCATCTCGCCATTAAGCTGCTTTACAAGCTTCATAACCAGATTGATACCAAGCGAATTAGGTGCGGTAAAATCGAGGCCTTCAGGAAGTGGTATTCCGTTATTTCTCACAGTCAGAATGTAGTTCGGCCTGCTGTCTTCTTTCAAGATTATCTCGATAAGTCCCGATTCTCTATTCTTAAATCCGTACTTCAAAGCATTTGTCAACAGTTCGGTTACTATCAGTCCAATGACGATGATACTCCCGGCATCAAAAACAGTATTGACTATATCACATCTGATTTCGACATCAGAGCTTCCATCGCTTCTCGTTCTTATGATCCCTGAAACCAGCTCATTAATATAACCTTCAATATTGATATTCTTCAAATCAGAAGAAAGCGAGAGTTTCTCGTGAAGAACTACAATCGAGTATATACGGTCAATAACGAGTTTCATCTTTTCAACATCTTCCTGATTGGAAAGCTTTGCAGCCTGTAGATTGACAAGACTTGCCACAAGAGTGAGGTTGTTTTTCACCCGGTGTTCGATCTCCCGCATCAGCACCTCTTTATTCTGAAGCAATCCTTTAAGCTGAATTTCACGTTCGTCCAAAGAGGCTTCGACTTCCTTACGCCTGGCTATCTCACCTCTCAACCTGAGAGCCCACATTAAAACAATAAAAACAATGACTGCAGCTATTCCGACAACGAGATGCAGGCGTCTGATGACGTACGCTCTGCTGATACCATGCTCAAATCTGACAGCAAGCCATTTCTGTTCAATTGCAGACCTCTGTTCCTGCTCAATTGAGGCCAATGCCTTTTCAAGGATTGCAGTCAGTTCCGGCCAATCGTCTCTTACCGCCATCCTGAAAACTGTATCAGGATAGGGTGCAGGTGCAGCTACCTTGATGTTTGCCCAATTGTTCTTTCTTATCATATAGCTGCCTGATATTAATCCGGCGACATTGGCATCGGCTCGTCCAAACGCGACATTTTCAAGGCAGACCTCGGCATTCTCCGCTAACACAAAATTGATTCCGGGCACATCGGCTTTCAGTTGATTATAAATATACAGCGCTTCAACATCCGATACTTTCAGACCGGAAAGGTCATTAATTGAATGAATGAACGGCGTATCATCATTTGAAAATATGACTATCGGATTCTTAATATATCCTTCAGTAAAATCAAGAAACTCGCCACGGCTGCTGGTGAAGGTGATGCAGGGGAACATGTCGATCTCTCGGTTTTCAGCCTTTTCCATTGCCTCTCTAAAGGTAATGCCGTAGGCAATATCAAAATCCACGCCCAAAAGTTCAGCCAACAGCTCAACATAATCACTTGCAATGCCCTGAAACACATACTCTCCATTTTTCTCAGTCACATACTGAATAGGAGGGTAATTAGTTCCTACTCCGAGGCGAATTACCGGGTGGTCAAGAAGCCAGTTTGTTTCACTTTCTGTTAATATCAAGTCCTGTGAAAACAGGAATGAGGATGAGAGCAGAAGAACTGTGACTAACAATATCCGTTTCATTTGAACCATCGGATATAACTATAAGATAATACAGATAAGAATGCAAATTATCCGGTCACATCATTTCAGGATTTTCTGATATAGTATCAGCTTGGTATGAATAAACTATCGAATACTGTACAATACAGCCATCCATGTCCTCTATGTTCAAATAATAATATCTCATTTTTTCACTCTGATAAAAACAGATCATATATGCAGTGCCCCAACTGCAGCCTGGTATTTGTGCCGAAAAGTTTCCATCTTACCAGCGAGGATGAAAAAGCTGTTTATGACTTGCACAAGAATGATGTATTTGACGAGGGATATCGGCGATTTCTCTCAAGAATCACTAGACCTTTGTCGGAGCAATTAACTCAGGGAGCCCGTGGCCTGGATTTTGGATGCGGGCCCGGACCTGCACTTTCTAAAATGATGGAAGAAAATGGTTTTGATATGTCGCTTTATGATCCCTACTATGATAATAATCAAGAAATGCTGAATCAGCGATGGGACTTCATTACCGCCACCGAGGTTGTAGAACATCTATCTTCGCCAGGGAAAGAATTCAGGCGGCTCTTCACTATTCTTAAAGACTGCGGCACTCTCGGAATTATGACTAAACTGGTGATTGACCGGGAAGCATTCGCCCGCTGGCACTACATTCATGATCAGACTCATATCTGCTTCTACAGCAGGGAAACCTTTAAGTATCTCGCAGCTGAATTCAATACCGAACTTGAGTTCATCGGCAACGATGTGATATTGATGAGGAAAA
>DMKD01000407.1 GCA_003454605.1 Spirochaeta sp.
AAGCTGCTTAGCTTGCCGGATTTAACAGCTGAAGTGTTGAAGCAGGCGGCAAATGCAGAGCATACGCCGCTGGAGTTCAGGATTGCAGCGAAGCTAGTTGATTCCAGAAGATTCTTACTGGCGAATGAGAAACCTGTAAATATCGGCGTGGTTTTTGCGATGTGGGGTGAACATAATCGGCTGCGTCTGAAGAGTGATGATAATCCTAACGGGGAGGATTCGCTTCGCGTGAAACTGGAGCAGCTGGATTGGGCGACACGTGAAACAGCCGTTAACTGGACTCTTTACGCTGTCGACGACGGTGACCCAAATGACAGCGGCGAGCTTGTTCGTCAAATTGCCGCCGACCATCCACTGGGTGATCATGTCAAAGTGCTGTACCTCTCAAAAGCTGTCCCGACCGATACGGGGCCTTTGACAGAATTGGCTTCCGCCGATGATTCGCGCAAAGGCGGGGCAATCCTTCTGGGTTGCATGCAGGCGATTGAAGACGGCGTTGATGCTGTTATGTATACCGATGCAGATAATTCGGTGCATCTGGGGCAGATAGGTTTGCTGTTGCGCCCATTTCTCCAGGACGGTATGCGCGTTGTGCTGGGTAATCGCAAACACCCGGAAGCAGTACTGGTGAAGGTGGAAGGACGATGGGGAATTGGCATTAAAGCCTTACGCCACATGCAGCGTATGATTGGACAGGCTATATTTTCACGTGGTATCAGGGATACACAGGCGGCGTTTAAGCTGTACGATGCGAATATCCTGAATAAAATAATCCAGAATCCGACCGTATTTGACTTTTCATTTGATACTGATTTCATTTTAGCAGCGATCGCAATGGATGAGCCATTTGTAAAAGTACCGTTTGCATTTATTGATTCTGCCGCAGAATCGGCGTCGATTGCGCAAGGTCCGATGACGACCTGGGAAACGCTCCTTAAAGGATTGGTGAAGGCGGTGCGAAAGCATGGTGTTCCGCACAATGAGGCGATGGCACGGGTGCTGGATGAGGAGATTCTCAGTTCGGCTGATTTGGATGCAATTATAAATCATCTACCACCTGAATTAGAGAGCGCTGCTGATGGCGATTTAGGCAATCCTGCCATCATGTCGCCGGAAGCGATGCAGGTCTGGATTCATGAATGTCGCGAAGCAGCAGGCTTACTGTAAATATCTTTTTGAACATGGAGAAGACAGTGCTGCAGACTCCAGGATTGACTTTTTTACATTAATGATTGATTCTGAATCCATGGCTAAGATATATGAATTCAAGAAACCGGAACAGAACAAAGCAAAATCCTGCTCATGGTGTCAGAACCGAGATACACACCCTATGGATCCCCCCTGTGATAAATGTAAATGGTACGATCGTGATACCATTTTTGATTTGGAGGTTGTCGGAGAAGGTGTTGTGAAGGTTAGAAAAGAAGTTGATCCCGAAACTTATGAAATAAGATTTATACCAGCTGAAGATACTGATATCGATATTTAAAATTCAATAATAAGGATATGCGGAATAGATGAAATTGTTTTACACATTCGGTGATAAAGAGCAAGCATATATTGCCGCAGTCGGCGGAAAGGGACTGTCTCTCATAAAATCATATAGCAGCGGATACAATGTTCCGGATGGAGTCGTCCTTACAACATCATTTTTCGATTCCTGGACAACCGAGATAAGAGCTTCATCGGTAAAGAATCCAGTTGAACTCAAAAAAAAATGTAGTGAACTATCGTTTAATCAGAAACAGAACAGAGTCCTGGATGATGTCCGCAGCTTCTTCAATACCGAGAATATCACACTCTTTGCTGTCAGATCCTCCTCTCCGGAGGAAGACCTTGAGGGAGCTTCCTTCGCCGGTATTTACGAATCAATTTTAGGTGTTTCTGATATAAATCTCGAAAGAGCCGTACAAGACTGTTTCTCATCCGTATTCAATGAACGTGTCTTAAGCTACAAGAACTCACGGGGTTATGACTACGCCGATGCGAAGATTGCGGTGATTATTCAGAAGCAGCTTGCATCAGATATTTCCGGTGTGGCATTCAGCCTGAATCCGGTGACAAACTATTATGATGAGATGGTAATAAATGCAAACTTCGGCCTTGGCGATACCGTTGTGGACGGCTCTGTGTCGGCGGATCAGTTCATAGTGGATAAGATCTCGAGTACGATTATTGAAAGAAAGTCAGGCTCAAAAGAGTTTTTCCACAGGCTTAACGAAGATGGGGCTATAATAAAAGAGAAGATGCATTCTTCTGATTCATTTTGCTTAACTGATAAACAGATCCTGGAAATCAATGCTCTGACTGTAAAGATTGAAGCGGAATATGACAAACCCATGGATATTGAGTGGGCCTATGAAGGCGATGAGCTCTTTCTGCTTCAGGCCAGACCAATTACCGGCTACACAATCCTCCCCCCTAAAATGCAGACTAAGCCCGGTGGACAGAAAAATCTCTATCTTGATGGGCTTCTTACAGAACAAGGGTTGACCGAGGCCTTTAGTCCGCTGAATACGGGGGTCATGGCTGAAACAACCATTACCATGTCTAAATATATGGGTATCGGCAAGGAATTCCTGGATGCTACGACCTATTTGGATGCGGGCAGAATGTATATGCATATAGGGAATGCCGTAAAACTGTCAGGAAAGAAAGCCTTTGTCAAACCAATCACGGCAGTAGACAGTCATGCAGCAGCCGTGTTGGAACAGACAGACATTAAGCCCTATATCCCAAAAAAAATGCCCAAAGGTATAATGGGAGCCGTCTTCAAGATGATTGCCGGATCAATGAAGACGGTAATTTCTACATTACGTGTATATCGAAAACCGGAAGATTTCCTTTCATACTATCTGGCAGAAAACAAGCGCCTGGGAATAGAGCTGAAAGAGGCATTTGAGAGAGAACAATCATTTGAATCACTTAATGAAGCGGTTGCTGATCTAAACGGATACTGGCTTTCAATGGTTTCTCTGCTGGCTCTGATGGCTGTGACGATGGCACGCTCCTCAATAAAAAAGCTTCTAAAAAATGAGGATGAGGAAGTTACTGAAAGGCTTCTTTATCTTGAGAGAGCACTGCCGGATAATGTCACTATCGAAATGGGGCTGCAGTTGTTTGACCTTTCTCAATTCAGTGAAATAAAGGACTCTGATGATGCAGAGGATTTTATAAAGAAGCTTAATAGAGGTGAGCTCTCATCAGAGTTTCAGCAGAAGTGGGACCGCTTCATGCATGATTTCGGCTTTCGCGGTCCGCGCGAGCTTGATATTGCGACAAAACGCTATTATGAAAAACCCGATGAAATATTTGACTTGCTCAAGAGTATTAGCGAAAATGATCACCCCGAATTATCTCCCCGTAAGATCTTTGATGAAGGTGTTAAAAAGAGAGAGGAGACCTATACTTTTATTGTAGAAAAACTTCAGAGAAATAGAGGAAAACTCAGGAAGTTTCAAAAGAGATATAAAGTCATGGAGTGTTTTGTGGCCTATCGTGAGACCCCCAAGTATTACTGGATAATGGGAGTGGATTACCTCAGGAAAAAAATATTAACCATAGGTGAAGAGTGGGTTTCAACGGGCCGTTTGGATAAGGTTGATGATGTTTTTAATCTTCATTATGAAGAAATTGCTGAAGCTGAGAAGAATTCTTCACTAGATATCGGATTACTTGTCCGGAAAAATATTGAGTATTATGAACAGTATAAAAATAGCGCAAATCCGCCGGTAATTATTGATTCCCGCGGATTTATCCCCTCGTTGAAACAGAAGCCGGCCAATAAAAATGAACTCCTGGGAACTCCTGTTTCACCCGGTATCGTCAGCGGACCTGTTAAAGTACTGCGTCATCCGGGAGAGAAAAAAATAGAACCTGGAGACATCCTGGTCGCCATTGCCACTGACCCGGGCTGGACATCACTTTTTCTGAACGCTGCAGGTGTGCTCATTCAGCATGGAGGTTCTTTGCAGCATGGTGCATCTGTTGCACGGGAAAGCTGCAAGCCATGTATTGTAGGACTGGAAAATATAACAGAGCTCCTTGAAGACGGCCAAATTGTAGAACTTGACGGTTCAAGCGGATTGATAAGAATTCAGGTTGGGGCGCATAGGCTGTAAAGAAGCTTGATCTCTTCTTCTAACCTCTGAGTATCTGTTGGAGGAAGGTGACCATGGGATGCCAAACCCTTCATGCAGGTCTCAATGCCGCTTATACCTGAATAGAGACAGGCCAGCTCTCCGGTGTCGTTGGGATCACGGGTTACTATTGTATGAATCTTCTCTGAAAAATCTTCCATTGCCTTGAAAAGACAGTCACCGATTGATAATTGCACTTCATCCATGATTTATAGCTCCTCTTCTGTTATTAATAATAGAGCTTTTCTACGGCAATCTCTATATTTTTATGTAAATATAATATGTGATGAACCATGCCTGCCTATAGTTTAAAAACAAGCCCTAAGCCTATATTCAAACTTTTTTCATCTTCACTGTAGCTATCTCCATGGGCCCTGCTCATAGATGAAGGCGGTACTGAAATTAAGCGGAAAATAGAAGGAATAATATATCCCTGCAGATAGGATAGGTCTTCGACCAATGATGTAGAAAAAATTAAACCCCGGTTTTGCCAGTATTCAAGATTAACTCATCAGTCCACTCGAAGTGCGTGGGGTCGGTCAGTCTTTTCCCCGCGAGAATATTTATCCCTTCACCCTCATTAACATTTACTGAGCCTTCGATTACACAAAGCCAGACATCCCTGGTCTCTTCCTATGCTCTGAACAGTCAATATGGTGTCTTCACGCAGCTTTACTTTTCAGGGATATGCTAAGTCATTCGGAGGATCATCCCGCATTAAATAGAAGCGAGTGAACCGAGGCCCATCAGTATTGCCATAAAAACAAGGATGGTGAGTACCGCGGGATGACCCCATCTGCCTAGAGTCCATTCCGGACTTTTGACCGGTCCGGATTTTTTGGCGCTTAAATAGAGCGGTACGGTAACGAATACCAGGATGAGGGCCACAATCCCGGCTGCTATTTTGAGAAACTCGGTGAAGGTGAACCAGCCAGCAAAGGTGAGAAGAAGAGGCGGGAGGGTTGCAAGTAACCAGGAAAGACGGGAGCCTGCATTTGTGCGTTCTCTGATTATATCAGTCAATGCCAGAGATATAGACCAGAAGCTGGTGAGCATTGCAAGAATTATAAAGATAGAGCCTGCTATTCGGACAAAACTTCCGGCGGCAAGCCCGATGCCGATAATGGCTATCTCGGTTACCGGACTGGAGACTCCCATTGCAGTAAGGGTGAAGTAGAATATGAGTAGACAATTTAAACTCGTTCCCAGAATTACTGCCTTGACTGCAGCCTTTCTGTCCGGTGCAAGTCCCTTTACCGCCTGGGGCACGGCAAAAAACGAATAGAGGCTGTACATCACCATGCCATATAGTGCCAGTGCGGATTTCGAACCGCCGAGCAGCGCCAGACTGATGTGAAAAGGGATAGTCACGGTGCCCGAAATGATAATTATCACTATGATGATGATCCCGAACAGGGCATATTTTTCAAAAACACCCACATTTTTCAGACCGAAGAATACGATGGCTGAAGACAGCAGATAGAGGAGTATCCTCGTCAGGGGAGCGGGCAGACCTGTAATGCCTGAGAGGATTTCGCCGCTGCCCTGAAGGTAGGCTGAGAGATTAGCCAGAAAG
>DMKD01000408.1 GCA_003454605.1 Spirochaeta sp.
CGATTAATAGAACAATGTAGCCGAGCGCTGAACCATAGCCTGTTTTCCATGTGAGAAAGGTGTCCTTATAAAGTTTCATGGCAATAAGCGGTGGAGCTGATGAGCCTGTGCCGGAAATTCCCATCGGAACATCAAAAACCTTAAAAGCTTCCATAACTCTGAAGATCAATGCAATCATTAGGAGAGGAGACACCATAGGCAGAGTTATTCTGGTGAACTTGAACCACCAAGACGCTCTGTCTATTTCTGCCGCTTCATATAACGACTTTGGAACTGCTGATAAGCCTGCAATAGACAGCAGCATTACAAATGGAGTCCACATCCAGATATCAGCAATAACAATCGCGTAAATATTAATATTTGGGTCCTGAGCCCAGTCTATGCGCCCCAGGCCGAGCAGATAATTAAACATACCCCAGTTTGGATCCATAAACAGTTTCCACATTAAACCGACGATAACAGGAGACATGGTCATTGGAAGAACAAGCAGAGTCTGTAAAACACCTCTACCCCTGAATTTCTCCTGTAACAAAAGAGCAATTCCGAAACCGAGTATCATTTCGCCTGCTACCGACATAACCACATACTTTGCCGTTGTTATAAATCTAATCCATACAGCAGGATCTGTCAGCAGAGCCTTATAATTGGCATTTCCAATAAAATCTGGAGAAATGGTTTTTCTTGCTGAATATTCGGAAAAACTGAGAATGAGTGAATAAAATAATGGAAAAATATTAATTACAATTAATAATATAATTACCGGCAGGATACAAATCCTGACGAACGCCACATCACTCATCTGTCTATTCAGCGGCTTTGAAAGTTTATTTGTTGTTTTCTTCATAAAATCATACCTAAGCTATATTTCCAGAAACATTATTTAACCGGCTGCTTATGCAGCCGGCACTTTTATGAAATCAATTAATTTTATTAAATTGCGAGAGCAATTATTTATTTATAACTGCGTCCCATTCATCTGCACATGCCTGAAGAGCTTCTTCCGCTGTGCCGTTGTCACGAATTATGTAGTTTCCGAGAGTCCTTGATGCAATTTCCATCAATTCACCGTAATCAGGATGACTCCAGAAGTCTTTCATAATATTGAGAGATTCAGCAAATGAAGGGTTAAAAGGAGCAGCATTGAGGAAGGTGTCTGATTCAAGAACAGTTTTTAAACATGAATAGCCGCCAATACTTGCCCATTTCATCTGTACTTCGTCCCGGATAAACCAATCTATCCATTTCATGGAAAGATCTTTTTTATCTGAGTAGGAAACGATACTTGCACCCTGTCCGCCAAGTGCTGAGAACTGTCGAACAACACCGTCTGCTCCCTTCTGAGGAGGACATGCAAAATAATCTGTGCCGTCGGCATAGGGGTTGGTTGCTTTGTTTGCAAGTGCCGGGAGGAACCCGTAGAAGTTACAGGTCATCGGAACAATACCTGCTGTAAATGCATCATTAGCTTTTACAAAGAATGCATCATTAAATGCAGGGGGAACGTACTGAAACAGTTCCTTGTACATTTTCAAGCCTTCGGCTGATTCAGGAGTGTTAAGGATGCCTAGAACCTGTCCGGTAGAATAATCACCAAGATCTCCGCCATAGGTCCAAATCATCTGTTCTGCAAACATTACGAGTGAGTCGTATCCATTATCACCATAGATGCTGATTCCGTAAAATCCGTTATCGGGATCATCAAAAAATTCAGCTATATCAAGCATTTCATCCCAGTTTTTAGGAACATCAAGTTTGTAACCGTATTTATCCATAAATGCTTTGGCATTAGTCGGATCTTCAAACAAATCCGTTCGATATGCCCATCCAAGACAGTCGCCTTCAGCGGGAATGCCCCAGTATTTACCTGATTTTGCAGGATATTCAGCATATGCTGCAATGGAAGAATCGGTAAATTTATTTACCAGATCATTTTCATTGAAATAATCAGTCAAATCAACATAATGCCCACTGTCAGCCATGTTACCAAGGTCCTGGCTGTCGCCTATAATGATGTCCCAAGCATCTGATCTTGCAATCATTTCTACATTATACTTCTGTACAAATGTTTCCCACGGGGTCTGTTCTACTATAACATCGATACCCGTTTCAGCAGTAAAATCTTCGCATAATTTCTGCAGAGCATCAGCCGGAGCCCATTGAGCCCAATGGATTGTAATGAACTGATCTTCATCAGCAGCTGCTTCCTGCTCGCCTCCAGCGAACACGAACGATACGCTGAGAATCAGCGCCAATGCCAGTAACAATACCTTTTTCATGAAAACCTCCAAAAAAATTTGTTAAATTAACATCATGAATAGAAGATAAAACTATTCGTGACGTATTCACACACACAAGCTACCTTTTCAGGCAGGCTTTGTTCGAATATTTATCAATTTCTCAACGACGGTACAAAATTTCGAGTTCATATTATGTAAATAATTTATAGAACAGCACAGATGAATATCTATCATTACTTTTAACTAAGCCGCTGAATTAACAGTAAACCTCCCTACGTAAATCTGTCAAACATAATCTCTGTATTAACAGTAATTAATATTGACTTGGATTATTATCAGCCCGATTTACGCATTTTTTAATACGTAAAACTAACTAATACTTACATATAATTATCTTTTTATGCTAATCATTTTTAAACAAATAACACAAAGAAGCTAATTTTTTATAATTTTATGTAAATAATTTTAATAACACATTTAGAAAATATGCCTTATAATAGCAACGAAAGAGAGATGATATGGAAATAAATGACTTTAATTATCTTAGTTTTTCGAATAATTATGATAAATCGCAGTATTTCAATAACCTAATCATCCAGAAGCCCGGTGAATACAGACTTCACTACTTCAGCGATATGGAAGGCTTCTTCAGGATAGACAAGATAAAGTTTCCCATCGTCTCAGGCGCATTTTTTATAACTCATCCCGGTGATCATTTTTCGATAAACCCGGTTCGAAGCAAAAGTACTCTCGGCTACTTCATTATCAAACTCACTCCTAAAGAAGATGAAGAAAAACTGCAGTCATTCATTGATATACAGCTGAGCCAGAAGTCTTTTCAACTCAAATCAAATCAGAGACTTCTCCTTGAAGAAGTCCTCGGAAAGCTTAATTCTGAAAGCAACTTTCAGAGAGAATCAGCCAGACATCTTCTCATTTCATTTCTCTATGACCTGCCGGATTATGAGAACAAAACACATATAAGCCAGGGGCACCATAAATACATTGAAAAAGCTGTAAAGTATATGCATGAGAGAGTTTATGAAGAATTATCACTTGCCGAACTATGTGAATATCTATGCATTTCAGAGCCTCACTGCATACGGCTTTTTAAATTAAGGATGGGAACAACTCCCATGAAGTACTTCACAAGCATCAAGATTGAAGAAGCAATATCGCAGCTCCTTTCCACAAACAAACCGCTTGCTGAGATAGCTGAAAAACTCAATTTCAGCAGCCCTGCTCATTTCAGTAAAACATTCAAACAGTTCATGTCAATCAGCCCTACCCAATATAGAAACAATTATATAAATACACTTGAATACAGACAGCAGGTAGTTATAAAAGAAAAAGAACACGCATACGATCTGCTGCAGACTGTCATCGACGCCATCCCGGATCTTGTATTTATAAAGGACACTCACGGCGTTGTAATAAGCGGAAACAAGGCTATGTGCAGAGTCATGGGCACGACAAAAGAAGGAATTGCAGGCCAGTCAGATTATGAATTATTTCCAAAGGAAGAAGCCGATTCTTTTAAAATAAGAGACGCCATCATCTTCAAATATAATAAAGCATATAAAAATGAAGAAGAAATGACCTATCCCGATGGAAGAAAGAGGACCTTTGAAGTACATAAAGCACCCTTTCATGATGATCAGGGCAACATATTGGGCCTTGTAGGCATCAGTCGTGATATCACAGAACGCCTTCATGAACGAAAGCAACTCGAAGAAGCCCGTAAGCAGCAAAAACATATATCCGAATATCAGGCAGACGCGATGATCCACCTTTCAGGGCAGCTCAGCAGCCTGCTTGAGAGCACAGATTTTTCGCTGAGCTGCGAAGATCACGACTCATTTCATGCCAGCCGAATTCAGTTTCTGCTTGAGGGCCTCAATTCATTTATTCAGGGGCTGTTTAAAAGCCCCAGTCCCGATAAAAAAGGAATAGACCCTGAACTGCTGTTTATAAAATTCGAAGATCTGATCAAAAAATCCTTAGCTCAACAGAATATCACTGCTGAATTCACGGTATCTAAAGATCTGCCCGATATTGCCTTCACCGAAGATCAGCGATTGATCAGAGGACTCTATTTCCTGATAAAAACCCTGACCTTTGATATTGAAGAAGGGAATATCAGTATTGAGCATGAATGCAAAGACAAGATGCTGCTGACGACAATATCGCTTAATTCGCCCAATCTAAGTGAAAGAAAACATTTGAAAATTAGTAAACTGATAAAAAGAGAAGAAGGCATTCCCTTTATTCAGGAAGAACAGGATCCGATTGAATTAAGCATGGCCAATATTGAACTTGAAACACTGTCCTCAAGCCTTAAGATTATAAAAAGTGACAATAAAATCCTGAAAATCAGGGTTAAAACACCCTTCCAATATGGAATTGAGTATCTAAACCAGTATTACGCCCCTAAAAAATGATATTCGTTTAAAGAACCAGCTTGTCAATTCAGAAAAGGGGGGGTATTATTATAGAACACACAGGTTTACCTTCTGCACAGGCAATTGAGCAGGAGATTGATAAATGACAAAAGAAAAAATCCGCAATATTGTTCTTCAGGAACTCAAAGATAATAATGGGAAACTGTTTTTACGCCCAGCGTGGGTGTCCAGAAATTTCATGCCGCCCGGAAAACGACTGGGATTAACAGATACAGAATACGATGTCGGAGAACGGGGATCTATATGCGAGCGATGGCTTGTATCCGAAACAAAAGTCGATAATAGAGTCAAGGTTGAAAACGAAGGTCTTTCATATCTTGATATTGACGGCGAAGACATCCTTCTGACTGATGCAGTTGATGTATGCAGAGAAGAAATACTAGGCGCCGAATATTCCAAAACCCACAACAGCCTCGGCAGACTGCTGAAGATCTATGATTTTGGATGCAGAATATTTTACCATCTGCACCAGATGGATGATGATGCCGCTAAAGTCGGAATGAATTCAAAAGAAGAGGCCTACCATTTTCTTGACAAACCCCTTGGACCTCATCCGGAAACCTTTTTCGGTGTTCACCCTTATATTGTCCGGGAAAATAAGCAGAATGAGATCTTTATGAACTACCTGAAAAACTGGGAGGGAGAAAGCATTCTCAAACATTCCAGAGCATATATGAATGTTCCCGGAGAAGGATTTCATCTGCCTTCAGGCCTTCTCCACGCTCCAGGTACAGCACTTACCCTTGAACTTCAGGAGTCATCTGATGTGATGGCGGTTTTTCAGGCTGAGATTGAGGGCCTTGATATTGGAAAAGACCTGCTTCATCATCATATTCCCGATAAAACCTGGAACAGCAAAAAAGAAGCAGCAGCCATTGATCTGGTTGACTGGGAAGCAAATGCAGATCCTTACTTTTACGAAAACCACCGGCTTTGCCCGCAGATAGTAGAAGAAACCCGACAGGACGGTTCATGGGAGGAATGGATCTGGTACAACACGGTTAAATTCAGCGGTTTGCGGATAACGATAGAACCTGGAAAAAAATTCTTCAGTACAGCAAACGGAGTACATGGTTTATTTATCTGGCGCGGCACCGGAACAATCGACGGCTATAAAACGGAAGGTCAGAAGGTCAGCCTGTCCGAAAGCAGTGACGAACTCCTGATAACCGCTGAGAAAGCGTCTGATGGATACTGGGTTGAAAATACGGGCACCGAAAATTTGATTATTTTTAAATTCTTCGGTCCCGACATTAATATCAATAATGTTCCTTATATTGAAAAATACAAGTAGGAGGAGATTTAAATGGAAAAGCTGACATTCGCCTTGTTCTTCGGTAACCGCGGGTTTTTCCCCGGAGAACTAATTGCAGGCGCAAGAACCGAGATAAAAAATGCGGTTGAAGCTGCAGGCTGCGAAACCCTTATAATGAATGAGAGCCTGACGCGATACGGTGCGGTTGAAACCGTTGAAGAAGGAAAAAAGTTTGCAGCATTTCTCGCAGATAACCGTGGGAAATATGACGGAGTTATCCTTTCGCTGCCGAATTTCGGTGATGAAACCGGTGCCGTTGCAGCACTTGAAGACTGTGGAGTTCCGATTTTTATTCAAGCCTATCCTGATGAAATCGGCAAAATGGATTTTGCCAATCGCCGTGATTCATTCTGCGGCAAGTTCTCGGTAATGGACGTGTTCTATCAGTACAAGCTGCCATTCACAACTTTTAAAGCACATACGGTTCACCCACAGTCCGATGAGTTTGCCCGCGAGATAGAACAGTTTTCGGCTGTATGCAGGATAGTAGGCGGCATGAAAAGGTTTACTGTAGGAGCAATAGGCGCAAGAACTACTGCATTCAAGACTGTCCGATTTGACGAACTAGCACTGCAGAAACACGGCATTACTACCGAAACATATGACCTAAGTGATTTGATAAGCCGGGTTCGTAAATACAATACAAGAAAATCCCAATTTAAGAAAAAACAGGAGTTTCTTGCAGCTTATACAAACTGGAACGGTGTTCCTGATGAGAAATTCAATCTACTCTGCAAAGCAGCATGTGTTCTTGATGACTATATAACAGATTACCAGCTTGATGCCCTCGCGCTTCGCTGTTGGAGTGAGCTTGAGATCGAACTCGGCATTGCACCCTGCGTAATCCTTTCGGCAATAAATGATCGTGGAATAGCTGCCGCCTGTGAGCTTGATGTTGCTAATGCTGTATCTATGCGCGCGCTGAGCCTTGCATCTGAAAAACCGGCAACAGTACTAGACTGGAACAATAACTATGGAGACAATCCGGATAAATGCATCCTTTTCCATTGCGGGCCGGTACCTCAGAAACTGATGACTGAAAAAGGGCAGATAATTCAGCATCCGATGTTCGTAAAGAGTTTCGGGGACGGATGCGGCTGGGGCTGTAATGTCGGGCGGATTTCTCCGAATGAGATGACATTCTGCAGCTCCAAGACAGAAGACGGAAAGTTGATCTTCTATACCGGCGAGGGCAGAATAACAGATGATCCGATTGAAAGAGAATTCTTCGGATGCGCTGGCGTGGCTGAAATACCGAATCTACAGACAAAACTGTATAACATTGGAAGAAACGGTTTCAGACATCATGTCGGCATGACACCCGGATTTTACGAAGCTGCCCTGAAGGAAGCATTTAAAACCTATCTGGGTTACGAGATATTTGAAATTGATAATTAATTAAATAAGGAGGAGATACGAATGATAGAAGCAAGTAAAGGCGGAGCTAAAGCCGGGATAATCCGATACGGAATGGTCGGCGGCGGTGAAGGAGCTTTCATCGGAGACGTACATCGACGGGCAATCGGGCTTGACGGTAAAGCAATTCTGACCGCGGGCTGTTTTTCCCGCAGTCTTGACAATACGATTGCATCAGGTGAAGCCCTGCATCTTGAACGTGAAAGACTGTACTCAAGCTATGAGGCAATGGCAAAGGCAGAATCCGGCAGAGCGGATGGAATTGATTTCGTCTCAATTGTTACTCCTAACAACACCCATTTTGCGATAGCAAAAACTTTTCTTGAAAACGGTATAAATGTAGTCTGCGATAAACCGTTGACTACAGACGCCGCTGAAGCCGAGCAGCTAAGCAAGCTCGCGATTGACAAGAACCTGTTGTTTTGTGTGACTTACACATACACTGGGTACCCGGCGGTTAAACACGCACGCGAAATGATTAAACGGGGAGATATAGGAGCAGTACGTTTTGTAAATGCCGAATACCCTCAGGAATGGCTGTCCGAACCGATTGAGAAAAATCCGGATAACAAGCAGGCTGTCTGGCGAACTGATCCAAAGCAGAGCGGAATCTCCAACTGCGTTGGAGATATCGGCAGCCATGTAGAAAACCTTGCAAGTTATATCACCGGTCTGGAGATAGAAAGTTTATCAGCCCGCCTCGACAAGATAGTTGAAGGCAGGCTTCTGGATGACAACGCCACTATCATGGTGAATTATTCCAGCGGGGCAACGGGTGTATACTGGTGTTCACAAATCGCAATCGGTCACGATAATGATCTAAGCATCAGGGTTTACGGCTCAAAGGGCTCGCTTGAGTGGCGTCAGGAAGACCCAAATTATCTTAAGGTAACAATGCTGGATAAACCGACACAGACTTTAAGTCGCGGACGTGATGAATTCTATCCACGGCCGACGGCTGTAATTCGAACGCCCTCCGGACACCCTGAGGGATACTTCGAAGCTTTTGGAACAATATATACGACATTTATAAATGCTTTGGCAAAGAAAAGAGCCGGAGAAAAACTGACCGAAGACGACCTTGATTTTCCGACTCCTGCAGCCGGAGCTCAGGGAGTCAGATTTATAGAAAAATGCGTTGAAAGCTCCAGCAAAAACGCAGCCTGGACTAAATTTTAAATAAGGAGTACGCAGACCTGCCATTGTGGCAGGTTCATTATAAGGAGAGTTAAATGGCAAGACCAATTACAATTTTTACAGGACAATGGGCAGACCTCGGTTTTGAAGACTGCTGCAAGATGGTTAAATCCTTTGGTTATGAGGGTGTTGAAATATGTACATGGGGGGATCATTTTGAAGTGAGCAAGGCTGCTTCAGATCCGGCCTATGTTGAAGCAAAACAGAAGATTCTCAAGGATAATGGCCTTGGGTGCTGGGCAATTGGTTCACATCTGATTGGACAATGCGTAGGCGATAGATGGGATCCGAGAATTGACGGATTCGCCCCCTCCAAATTTGCCGGAAATCCAGCCGCAATACAGGAATGGGGAATTAAGGAGATGAAGAATACAGCTAAAGCAGCAAAGGCAATGGGCTGCAATGTTGTCACAGGTTTTATGGGTTCTCCGATATGGGCCTACCTGTATTCATTTCCGCCGACAACTGAGGAAATGGTTGAAGAGGGTTTTCAAAGAATATACGATTTATGGACACCAATTTTCGATGAATTCGATAAACAGGGGGTTAAATTCGCACTTGAAGTTCATCCATCTGAGATCGCATTCGATTACTGGACAACAAAGCGCCTGTTAGAAAAATTCGAATACAGAGAAGCCCTTGGATTAAACTTCGATCCCAGTCATTTAATATGGCAGGGAGTTGAACCTCATCTGTTCCTGCGTGATTTTGCAGAAAAAATCTATCATGTACATATGAAAGATGCAGCGGTAACCCTCGACGGCCGCAGTGGAATTCTTGGCTCTCACCTGGCATTCGGCGATGCAAGACGCGGTTGGAATTTCAGATCACTTGGACATGGTGATGTGAATTTTGAAGAAATCATCAGAGGTCTGAACGACATCGGATACAGCGGCCCACTTTCTGTAGAATGGGAAGATAATGGAATGGACAGGGAATACGGAGCAAAGGAATCATTCGAATTTGTAAAGAAATATAATTTCTCAGCTTCAAATGTTGATTTTGACGGAGCAATGGAAAACTAATCAGAAACAACCGGCAGAATTCAATCTTCTGCCGGTTGATACCTGTTCCAGATACTGATGAACAATCTTGATTCACTTAAAGAATGGATATCTCTGCAGGATTCTGAAAAAACTTCTCCTAACTCTGAATTATATAAGGAGTTCGGAAATTTTTTCACCTATCTGTTTAACCACAACCAGGACGGAATCTGCCTGCTTGACCCATCGCTAACGATAATATGCGTAAACAACACAATGCTGAGCTGGTACGGTCACAAGACTCCCTTCCATGGCAAAAAATGCTACGAGATATATCATGACCGGAAAATCCCCTGCGACAACTGTCCTACAATTCAAACTTTGAAAACAAAGACATCAACAACCCTCGATGTTCCCTATGAAACAAAATATGCACAAAACGGCAACCAGACTCTCACAACCTTTCCTGTTTTCAACGACAGCAATGAAGTAATAGCAGTCATTGAACATATACGTGACCTCTCAACAGATGAGAAAGAAAAAGCAGCGCTGACAAAACTCAACAGCATGCTCGACAAACAGTCACAGGAACTCATGGAACAGAATATTGCGTTGAGGGTTCTTGGAAACCAGTTGTCGAATGATTCAGACATAGTAATAAATGAAATATCTATGAAGATCGATACTTTGATTTCCCCCCTTGTTGAAAAGATGAAAGAAAAAGCATCAGGCGGGATTTTATATCCCGAATTATCACGGCTTGAAAAACATATCTCCGAACTTACTGTACCCTTTCTAAGCAGACTGCCTCTTGAAAAACTGCAGCTGTCAAAACGAGAACTCCAGCTTGCTGAATATATCAGGGAAGGATACACAAGCAAAGAGATAAGCGGTATGCTTTGCATATCAAAAAAAACTGTAGATTTCCATCGCGCCAATCTAAGAAAAAAACTGAAAGTTAAAGATGGTGAAAATCTTCAGTCCCACTTGTTGAGTTTTCATAAAGGGAACTAACAAGCTTATACCAGGTTTTAACTGGTATTATTACAGTGTATTTCAAGTATTTTAATATCCCCAAAACGATATGATAATGAATAACAGAATATCAGAAAAACGAGAGGAGAAATAAATGCACGAGAAAGATCCATTATTTCAGCCGATTAAAATCGGAACAAAAACATCACCAAACAGATTTGCAATTAATGCAATGGAATGCTGCGATTCGGATGAAAACGGTAATCCGGGCCCTAAGACATACCGCCGGTACAAAAATCATTTTGAAAGCGGCTGCGGTGTAATAGTTCTTGAAGCAATTACAGTCGGCTATGAATCCAGAAGCCGTCTGCACCAGCTGTCGGTAATGCCCCGCAATCAGAAACCTCTAGAAAAGTTTGTAGCTGAAATGAAAAGTATCAACAATGACGCCCTCTTTTTTTGGCAGCTGACTCATTCTGGAGAAATCAGCCATCCGGATTTTTCACGCCGCATTACAGTTAAACCAATGCCCGGGTTCGAAGGTGAACTGATTGATGAAGACGATATTAAAAAGATCCAGCAGCAGTTTGTAACATCGGCAAAGATCGCTCATGATGCAGGCGCTGACGGAATAGATTTTAAGGTCTGCCACGGCTACCTCGGTTCACAGTTAACAAGGCCGTATAATGATCGAAAATGGGCATACGGCGGTTCGTTTGAAAACAGAACGCGCTTTGCATATGAATGCTATGAGATGATCGACAAAGAAATTAATGACCCGAACTTTATCATCGGCTCAAAGGTATCTATATGGGAAGGATTCCCCGGCGGTCAGGGAAGCGCAGGTCCTGATTCACCATTAATGGATATTACTGAATCTCTTGAGTTATGTAAGGGTCTCGAGGAACGAGGAGCAAAATTCATCCTTGTATCAGCAGGCTCCCCCTCAATCACACTGGCGCTGTCTCAACCCGATGCACGCATCCCTCGTGATGTATATACCCATTTCACATTCCAGAAGGCTGTTCATGATGTTCTTAAACCTGAAACAGCAGTCATAGGTTCAGCCTATTCTGTCCTCAATAACGGTAACAACAAACTAGTGACCAGGAAAAAAGAAGAGAACACCCTAGAATACTGGGGCAACAGAAACATCCGCGAAGGCGTCACTGATATGATAGCCATCGGACGTCAGTCACTTGCCGACAGTCACATACCTATAAAAATGCTCGAGGGCCGTGAGGATGAGATTAAATGGTGCACTTGCTGTGATAATTGCATTGAGTTTCTCATCAGACAGCAGAATGTAGGCTGTGCAACCCGTGATAAGGAATATGCACTTGCGCTAAAAGAAATCAGAAGGAAGGAGGGGGCTCTTAAAGAGAAAAAAACCTGACCAACGAGATAAAAAGAACAGGGTGCGACCGGACTATGCGGCGCACCTTTTTTTACCTGTGAGCTGGATCTTAGATTCCGGATTGGTATTAAAGATTCAACAGTTGTAATCAGGCAGCCAGTCAAAGACTCTAACAGATTTCCAGTTGTCCTTATTACGCTCTGCAAACTCATTATGGAGAGGATGGATCTGATATTTATCATGTGCCTCCTGGTTTCTGAATGTAACATGTGTCGCAACATGGTAATCTCTCACATTTACATCCCTGTCATGCTCTTCATGCATGCTGCCTGCAATAAAATAAATAATACCTTCAATAGGTTTGAGATATTTATGGCATTCTGAAATAAGCTTAGAAACGGCTTCTTCTGAATCGTTTTTAAGTTCAAAAAAAACATTGTGGGAAATCAGGTTTTCTTGCATTTTTTACTCCGCAATAGTTAATAGATGATTATACAAGCTTGCGGTTGTAATTCAAGCAGCAATTCTCAATTTGGCAGTAAATAATTACTTAACTTGCGCCTGCACTTTCCGGCAAGCGACATTTAATCAATACTGCCAAATGGCGAGCTGCAGCACCTTCGGAAGCAGTATAATGGCTTAATAACAACAATGCAAAGAAGATTGTCTTAAGAATCAAGCTTCCAAATAATTCTTCAACCGCTTCCGAAAGTCAAATTTAGAATTGCTTTAATTCAAGCTTTATCCTTGCTCAATTTCGTTTTAGGTGTTAAAATCTTCATTAGCTAAATCGTTTTAGCTTAGTTTTCACCCTCTTCTAAGGATTTAATTTTGGTAGGACGACAGAAAGCTACACTGAAAACTATCTCTGAAGCATTGGGCATATCCAAAACCACCGTATCGCTTGTACTCAAGGGAGACGGTGACCGTTACCGGATAAGCAAGAAAACCCAGAACAAAATCATTGAATATGCTGACAAGCTTGGTTTTGAACCTGATTTTCTGGCAAAAGCACTTGTAACCCGAAAAACCTCTACCATTGGTCTTATCTTTCCCGATGTTCACGAGGCATTCATGTCCGAAATGATTAACGGAATCGAGTCGGTACTTTATGAAGCGGGCTATTCGATTATGCTTTCAACGAGTGGTTTCAACTCAGAATTCGAGCTCAGAAACATCCGTCAGCTTATACACCGTAAAGCAGACGGAATAATAATAGCACCCTACATTCCTATTTCAGATCCGTCATTCAGTCACGGTTACCTGGATGAGATCAAAAAGGCGATCTGTCCGGTTGTTTTCGTTGACCGTGTACCTCCGGAAGCGCAAGAGCTGAACTGGATAGTTCAGGATGATTATTCAGCCGCAGTCAGAGCAGTACAGCTTCTTCACAACCGAGGCTGCCGGCGGATCGGCTGTCTGAGCTTCAACCTCGACATCTCATCAATAAACAGCCGAATCAGGGGATACCGGGACGGATTGAAAGCTGTCGGTTACAAAACTGAAGCAGAAAGACTGATCCTCCTCGAAGAGCAGAACGCCGGCTCGGACGACCTTTACAGGAAGCTTAAAGCCGTTGCCGGAGACACTGCTCCTCTGGACGGTCTGATAGTAACAACAGGAGGCATTGCCGACAAGGTTGCCTTCCTTAAAAGGAAAACCGATCTCGGGCTGAATGACCTCCAGCTTGTAAAATTCGGCAGAGACCCTGAATATTTCAGTTCAGGGATGATTCAGGTTATTCAGCCGAATACTGAAATGGGAAAACTTGCCGCACAGACAATTCTCAACCGCATAGCAGATCCGGATGCTGATGTCGTGCAGATGGAAATAGAATCAACGATTAAGGAGGAATGATAAAATGACGTCCTTGTCATTTTATCATTTTGAAGTTTGCAGTTGCAAACTTCCCCTCAATAACCACCTTCCATGGTGGAATTCTTTATAGGAGAAAAAATGAAACGAAGTGAAATCAATGGCTACATAAAAGAAGCTGAACAACTTTTCAGGTCATACGGCTACAAACTGCCGCCATGGGCAGAATGGCCTGCAAACGAATGGGCAAAAAGAAAAGAGGAATGTGAAAGCATATTTAAGAGCTGTCTTGGCTGGGACCTGACGGATTTC
>DMKD01000281.1 GCA_003454605.1 Spirochaeta sp.
CAGTCACGGCCCATCGCATCCTTCACCTTAAGGTCGATCTTCGGCCCGTAGAATGCTCCGCCGCCCTCATCAACGTCATATTCAAGACCTTCTTTCTCGATGGCTGCCCGGAGCGATTCGGTTGCGGCATCCCATTTCTCAGGTGCTCCAACACTCTTTCCGCCGAGCGGCATTGTTGAAAGGTAGGCTTTAAAATCGGTGAAACCGAATGATCGCAGCATGAAAAGAGAGAAACGCAGTGTCTCGGCAATCTCATCCTGCATCTGCTCAGGAGTACAAATTATGTGTGCATCATCCTGGGTAAAGCCTCTGACCCTCATCAGTCCGTGAAGACTGCCTGATTTTTCATAACGGTATACTGTTCCAAGCTCGGCCCACCGGCATGGAAGCTCGCGGTACGAACGCTTGGTGTTGTTATAGATCATAATATGGAAGGGACAGTTCATCGGCTTTGCATAGTAATCACTTGCATCCATCTCAATCGGGTTGAACATTCCCTCTTTATAAAAATCGAGGTGGCCCGAGGTCTCCCACAGCCATGATTTTCCGACATGGGGGGTGTAAACCATCTCGTAGCCGTTCTTGTAATGCTCTTTTCGCCAGAAGTCTTCAATTGCGAGTCGTATACGGGCCCCCTTCGGATGCCAGTATACGAGTCCCGGACCTGCTTCCTCATGAAGACTGAATAAATCGAGTTCTTTGCCGAGTTTTCGGTGGTCACGTTTCTCCATCTCTTCGAGATGCTGGAGATGCATTCGAAGGTCCTTGGGGTTAGTCCAGGCTGTACCGTAGATTCGCTGAAGCATAGTTCTGCTCTCGTCGCCGCGCCAGTATGCTCCTGCAATAGAAAGGAGCTTGAACGACTGAGGATTGAGCTTGCCTGTGTTCTCAACATGGGGACCACGACAGAGGTCGGTAAATCCGCCCTGATTATAAGTAGTTATAACCTCTTCTTCCGGGAGTTCATTTATAAGCTCAACCTTGAACGGTTGGTCTCTAAACATCTCAAGTGCTTCCGCCTTGCTCACCTCGGTTCGGATAAAGTCCTTGCCCGCCTTCATTATCGCCCGCATACTCTCCGAAATAGTTTCAAGATCATCCTGTGAAATAGAACGGGGAAGTTCAAAGTCGTAGTAGAATCCGTTTTCGATAGAAGGTCCTATCGCAATTTTTGCATCAGGAAACATCTCCAGCACTGCTTCAGCCATAATGTGTGCTGTAGAATGCCTGATTAATTCCAATTTTTCTTGCTTTTTTTCGTCTTTACTCATATTCATCTCCATCGGCAGAACGATTTAGGCACAAAAAAAGCCCTTATGCCTGCCATCCTTACTTAATTGCAAGGACGAAAAACATAAGAGCTTTGCAAAAGCTCCGCTTTCCGCGGTACCACCTTACTTCGAAGCAAACGGGCGGGTGCGTAAGTACACGCTCGTTTGATCGCACTCAATCAGAGTTTACGCCATCAGGGCGGCCTGAATTACAAAAAAATCTGAAGGATTTTCATTCATAGAGGCAGCTCGGGAGGGGTTTTCTTCGGATTTCGCGCCGGACACCTTCCAGCCCGGGGTGTCCTCTCTGTTGACCGAATAATTCGAATACTCGTCTCCGTCTAAGCTGTTATTTATAATATGCTAATTTGATGCGCAGATGTCAAGACCGGTACTATTTCAATCACCGGGTTTATGCTGAAAACTCAAGTGTTATATAATGGATTTGCACCGGCGCTTCATCGAAATCAACCCAGGTATCCGTCAACCGCTCTGATCCCAGGGAAAATATGATTTCACCGGCAGATCCGATTAATGCAAAACCTGCCTCAGCCGAAAAATCAAAACCCCAGGGCTCAATTCCTTCAACATTGGTTTCTTCTTTTCTTTTTGTTATTGATGCCGAACCGTCAAGAACAACCGCTATTCCCGGATCCGTATTAGTGTATCCTTTCAGCCTCAAAAAGAAGGAGCCATGACCTATATCCGGATGCGGTGCAGCTTCCTGGAATACAGGAGGCAAATTTACGCCCCCCTCAAGAGCCGTATTTACATCAAACGAAAAAAGGTCAGTGCGTATAAGAGTTATATCATCAGCCGGCCGAATAAGCAGGAACAGACTGTCATGAATAACCTGCCTGATAACAGAATGGTCTACATCATGTTTGCAGTCATGCTGAAATCCCGCCGACAGCAGAACAGGATCGATATTCAGAGCGATCATCAGCCTGAGATCTGAGATTATAGACTGCGGATTAAAGATCCACTCGGCCTCAGGCTGGGGTGCGGCCTTAAAGTGAAATGTCTCATTTGACATACCGCGCACTGCCAGCCATGGACTCGAAAAAATACTTATGTTTACCCCGGTTTCCCAGTCATGTCCGAAATCAGGGATCTCATCCTGATTAATTACATGACGAATTGACATCCAGGAATGTACGTCATTCATAAAAACAGCATCACTAGAGAATTCCTGTGGATAAAAAATATGAGGGAAGACTACAACCTGGGCGGAAAGTGAAGCTGATGATAGAAAAATCAGGATTAAAAAAATGAAACCTTTAATATTCATGAGTATTACTCCATATCTAAAATTAACGATCATGTTCCTAAAAAGCAAGAATGTTGTAACTTTATACGACTTCCACTCAATTCTGACATCGATGACTCCATCATCAGCTACATCCTCTATGGGAAAACAGACATAAAATAACAACCAGTACTAACTTTTTCCCCACACAAACACTCCTCTGTCTGTATTATCTAAAAGTATAGTCTCTCAACAATTATCTAACATCTTTTTTCTTAATTGCAACTATTTTTGTCTCGGATTGGTAAGGTTGCAAGCTGTTTCAAAATTATATTTGTAATCTTTTGCACTATTGCCCTGTCTGCTTATTCGCAGCAGAAACCTGCAGTGAGCGTTCTGGATTTTAAGGGCAGCGGTATATCTTAATCCGAAATATATCTATTCGTCGATTTTGTATCAAGTCATATAGTATCAACGGGTAATTACCGCGTAATTGACCGTTCCCAACGACAGACAATTTTGAATGAAATCCAGTTTTCTTACGAGGGTTGCTCAGACGAAACCTGCCAGCTTGAAATAGGGCGACTTTTATCTGCAAAATTGATTGTGATAGGCAGCCTGGGAAAACTAGGGGAGCAGTATTTGTCAACGACAGCGCACGCATTACATATTCCGTTCTCGGAGAAAGCCCGACAGCGGCAGATACTTCCAACCCCCGGACACAGAAAAAACCTGAGGATCCTCTGAATGCTCTTGGTGGGACCTTATTCTATGAGTTCGAAGACGACGAGCCTTATCTCGGTATTTTTTATAGTAGAATGCTTAACAAATATTTCGGATTCGATATAGAACTGGCCATGGGTCTATTTGAAGCTGAATTCTGCGGAACAGGAGGAATAGTCTTATCTATAGGTCCATTCAGAGCGATGCTGAACGCAGGTTACGATGTTTACACGGAATTCGTGATTCTTCCTATGATTGGCTGGGAATTCGATTCTTTTCTTCTTATCGCGGAAGGTGGATACAGTCCCGAATACGGTGGTGCCGTGGGCATAGGGGGTGCATGGTTGTTTTGAACAGCCGCTTCATTAGTTAACAACCGTTATTTTCTTGATTCCATCGGGAACTGTATAGATACCAAGCATCTTTTTCATGTCATCGATGGTCTTCATAGAAGCTCCGCTGTGTTTATTATAAGCATCAAGAACATGCATCATTTCCGGTTCGCTGTCATCGAAGAGTGCTGAACAGAAAGCAGCACGGAAAAGCCCTTTTTCGGTTAAGTCGATTGTGCTGAGTTTCTTATACTCTTTTCGAGCCTTTCCGTCTACAATTGCAGCCTCTCCCTGAAATCCGATTGTAAAAACAAATTCTTCCTTCGTCATACCAGCCCCTACTTTAAATATTAAAAAGCCCTGCCCAAAACGGGCAGGGCGTGTAAATCAATTTTCACCGAGAGAAAGATGAAACATCCAGTCTCGGTTGGATTATGAACGTTTGAGCGCAGCTCCATATTTCATGGCTCAACGCGTATCCATTCGTGGACGTTTCGATGTCTTACATCGAAACTCCTGAACCAAAAGCGTAGCTTTTGGTTACATCATCCCAGGCATTCCGCCGCCCATTCCGCCCATGCCGCCGGCAGGCATTGCAGGAGCTCCGCCTTCTTCAGGAAGGTCGGTAATAGCACATTCTGTTGTAAGAAGGAGACTTGCGATAGAAGCAGCATTCTGAAGAGCGCTTCTTGTAACCTTAGCCGGGTCAATAATACCAGCCTTGATCATATCTTCCCATATCATTTTATCAGCATTAAAGCCGACACCCTTCTTCTCATTCTTTGCCTTGTCGGCAACGATTGAACCGTCAAGACCAGCATTTTCAGCAATCTGTCTGATAGGTTCTTCGAGTGCTCTTTTAACAATCTTGAATCCGACCTTCTCATCATCTGTAAGACCGCTTTCGTCAATCTTCTCAAGTGCTGCAACAGCCTGAATAAGAACAAGTCCGCCGCCGGGAATGATTCCCTCGTCGATAGCAGCACGGGTTGCTGAAAGAGCATCCTCTACTCTGTGCTTTTTTTCTTTGAGTTCAACTTCTGTTGCTGCACCAACGTTGATTACTGCAACACCGCCTGCAAGTTTTGCAAGTCTTTCCTGAAGTTTTTCTCTGTCATAGTCGCTTGAAGTATCTTCAATCTGTACCTTAATCTGACCAATTCTGTCTTTAAGGTCTGCTGCCTTTCCGGCTCCGTTGATGATAGTTGTGTTTTCTTTCTCAATCTTGATACTCTTAGCAGTACCAAGCTGCTCGAGCTCAGCTGATTCAAGCTTAAGACCGATTTCTTCAGAAATCACTTCACCGCCGGTAAGAACGGCAATATCTTCAAGCATTGCTTTTCTTCTGTCACCGAAACCGGGAGCCTTAACGGCTACTGCGCTCAGTGTGCCTCTGATGTTATTAACAACGAGTGTTGCAAGAGCTTCGCCCTCAACATCTTCAGCAATTATAAGAACACCCTTTCCTGCCTGAGCAACCTTCTCAAGGATTGGAAGAAGTTCTTTCATATTTGCAATTTTTTTGTCGTATATGAGTACATATGGATTATCCATAACAGCAGTCATGGTGTCGCGATTGGTTGCAAAGTACGGTGAGAGGTAACCTCTATCGAACTGCATCCCTTCAACGAAATCAGTTGTTGTATCAATAGTCTTTGATTCTTCAACAGTGATAACACCGTCTTTTCCAACCTTCTCCATAGCACGAGAAATTTCTTCACCGATTTCTCTGTCGTTGTTTGCAGAGATTGTAGCAACCTGTGAAATCTCTTCTTTATCTTTAATCTCTTTTGCTGCCTTTCTGATTTCATCAACAGCAATCTCGACTGCTTTGTCGATACCGCGCTTGACACCCATTGGGTTGATACCAGCTGCAACACTCTTCATACCTTCTTTTGCGATTGAGTATGCGAGAACAGTTGCTGTTGTTGTTCCGTCACCGGCAACGTCATTTGTCTTTGTAGCTACTTCTTTAAGAAGCTGAGCACCCATGTTTTCAAATGCATCCTCGAGTTCAATCTCGCGTGCAACGGAAACACCGTCTTTTGTTACTGTAGGAGCCCCGAATTTCTTGTCGAGAAGAACATTTCTTCCCTTAGGTCCAAGAGTTACCTTTACTGCGTTAGATAGTTTTTCAACACCGATAGTCAGTGATTTTCTTGCATCTTCATCAAACTGTAACTGCTTTGCCATTTATCAATACCTCTCTTGTTTTGTATACAATTCAGGGCGCTTCCCGGGAATCCGGATGTTAAAATAAGCCCCTGTTAAATCCCCGAAAGCTAGACGGAGGATTTTAATTCTCATTGAATTTTCTGTTATTAAGATACGAATTTTTTTTCTGATTATCAACAGAAAAATGAAAAAATTTACCGCTGTATGCAGTCAATTTCATACAACGCTTGACTTTATACCCTTTTCAGGGCAAAAAGTATAGCTGTGATGGTAAAAAAGACCTCTAAAATGAAGCAATTGTTTAAAATTCCCGCCACAACGCCTGATACGGTAAAACCCCGGGAGGACCTATCGCCTGAAACCTTTCCAATAGGGAGGAAGATAAAGGATGCTGCAGAAGCCCCTGCTGAGAGGACTCTAACAGCAAATATGACTGGTCAGGTGATGCTTGCAGGGATCATTGATCTCCATTTCAATAAAGGAAGCTTAAGAAGAATCAGCAGAGACGGTAAAACTCTTCTGGACAAACTCAATTGCAAAACTAAATTCTCAACCTTGGAGAACAACATTGAGTATCGAAACGAAAGCGCCTTCGCCTTTGACGGTGAACCTGAGTACGGCTTGAGAACACTCCAGGTTCCACACAGGAAGAAGAACAGCAGGCGGATTGTCTCCGACTACATCTTTAACCGGGATAGTGAGCAATGCCTGATAAACATAAGCGCTGAATATCCTTTATTTGAACCGGATGCAGTGGTAACAGAAGCTGCCCTGATGGAATTTCAGCTTCCTGTAACCAAAAGGGGAATAATAATAAGATCTGATAAGAAAGAAGATACCATCATCACCTCTGAGGATGAATTGAACATTATTATTCCGGGTAGGTCCTTCACTATAACCCTCGAAGATCATTCACTCGGGCTGAACTTCATTGATAAGTATAACTCCAGAAGATTTGTACAAATCAGAAATTTAACAGTAAAAACTAAAACTGTGAGGCGAAAAAAATACCTCCTCATCAATCCCGCAGGAAGTTATACTGCCGCACCGGCAGAGTATTATAACGGCGTGAAGGAACAGCTCTGCATAGAGCTCATACTGAACTCGGATTAGACCTGAAGCTCACCGCTTATAACAGGAACTGTGCCGTCTGTAGTGTTAATCAGCAGCGCACCTGACTTATCAAGACCTGTAAGCCTGCCGGCAACATACACTGGCTCTAAAGATGAATCGGAATCTTCTGGAAGACCTGAACGCATAACGACAGATTCTCCGATTTTATATAAGCGCTTTTCAACATTGTGCCGCCATTCCGGGTTTTCAAGCGCTTCTCCTATATGTTTCAACGCCAGTTCAAGTAATGTCTCGGTATTTGCGCTTCTGCCGAGCATTTGAAGCGAACAGGCCGGCCGTCTGAGCCCTTCAGAGAATGCAGTCTGCTTCATATTAATTCCTATCCCGGCATAAATATAGTCACCCGAGGCTTCGCAGAGAATTCCGCAGAGTTTACGTCCGCCGGCGAGAATATCGTTAGGCCATTTCACCCTGATATCGCAGTCGTCAGCATCAATACCCAGATACTCCTCCACGGCAGCGGCTGTTCCAAGCCCGCAGAGCAGCGGAAGAATTGCAACAGGCCGCCCCGCCATCCTGCGGCTGAGATCTTCCTTCGTAAATATGATAGTAAACATCAGACTGTCACCGGGCTGCGATTCCCATCGGCGTCCTGGAAGACGCCCTCTGCCGGCTGTCTGCATTGCAGCCTGAATCACAGTCCCTGATATCGCTGAACTGCCGGCCTCTGCCTCATAGGTTTGGACAAACCGGCGGGCTTCAAGCATGGTAGAGTCAGTTTCTTCTATATGTTGAACCGGCGCATGCGGATTAAGCGGATTAGGCATCTTCGAGATCACAGATGATACCGCCGCCGAGGACAATGTCACCGTCGTAGAACACGGCAGACTGACCGGGGGTGGCGACTGCATTTGTTTCAAGCTCCACAACCGCTGAAGCATTAATGCGGCATTCGTATTCAGTTGAGTTATAACGCACCTGCACACGGCATTCTAGACCGGAGGCAAGAGCCTCTGATGCATCGGGAAGAAACCAGTTCAGTTCTTTAACACCAAAGCGCTTCACACCCAGCTGCTCCTTCCGGCCTACACGGACAATGTTATCCGCGGCATTCACGTCTGTTACATACCACGGGCCGTTCCCGAGTCCAAGCCCCTTGCGCTGGCCGATCGTATAATGAAGAAAACCGCGTGACGGGCCTAGGATATTCCCTTCCGTATCCAGAATCACTCCGGGTTTATCAAGCCGCTTTAAGGCCTCGGCACTGAGATGGCGTTTTAAAAACGAGATATAATCATCATCTATGAAACAGATATCCTGACTTTCCTTGATGGCCGTGCCGAAAAAGCCATGCTCGGCAGCAATAGCCTTGATGCGCTCTTTTGTGTATGAACCGAGCGGAAAGATACAGTGCTTCAGCACTTCAAATGGAATACGGTAGAGCATGTAGGACTGATCCTTTGAAGGATCGGCGGCCTTTTTCAGGTATGTTACGCCGTCCCGTTCTTCGGTACGTACGTAATGTCCGGTAGAAAATCTGTAATCATCCTCAGAAAAAACTACAGAATCCTCTGCCGCCTGCTTTTCCGCCGCCTGGAGACAGAGGCTGTAGAACTCACTGAAGCGGATACGTTCGTTGCATCTTATACATGGGTTCGGAGTCTCGCCGCGGGTATAGTTGTCGGCAAAATCATCCATAACCGACGCTCTGAATGAACTGCCTAAATCGAGTATATGATAGGGGATGTCCAGCCTGCCGCAAACCGATGCTGCACGCTCCTGAAGTCCTGGGCTAGACAGCCGCAGCTCGTCCCACCAATGAGTTACACCGATTAATCTGTTATCGGGATAAAGTTTCTGAAATTCGGGATCGTTTTTAAGCAGCCAGGCTGCCGCACTCGAATCGACCCCACCGCTCATAGCTACTGCAGTAATCATA